>NZ_JBJQLJ010000022.1:0-78620 GCF_046486385.1 Escherichia sp. WS33
AACGCCATTTCATCGCCATCCCGCCGAGCATACAGGCCTCGGAAGAACCAATGGTGTTGGTGCCAACGGCCTGACCATTTTTCGGCGCAGGCGCATGCCACAGATCGGCAACCATATTTACGCAACGCAGGTCGATGGCTGCGGATTGCGGATATTCTTCTTTGTCGATCCAGTTTTTATTGATCGACAAATCCATCAATTTATGGACGTTTTCGTCGTCCCAGGTCTGGCAGAAAGTGGCCAGGTTCTGACGAGCGTTGCCATCAAGATATAATTCATCATTGATAATCTGGAATGCGACATCATCGCGCATTTCGTGCAGCGGAAATCGTTTTGACTCCGCGATAGTAGAAATGGCCTTTGCGCCAAAACGTGAATCGAGTAGTTCTGAGCGGAAATCCGTTAACAGCTTCTGGTCCATTTCGAACTCCTTAAATTTATTTGAAGGCAATAAAAAAGTAGGATTTATCCGCAATGGAAGCAAGGCATTACAGGCTTAATTTAAATAACAAAATCCTAAGCAGAAAAACGACTTTTTATAATATAAACATTTAACATGATAATATTAAAAACAGACTTTATTATCGTAATAAAAATCGCCCAAACATTCCTGTTCGGGCGATCAAATTAATTATTGTTTATCCTGCATATACGGCGTGTACACCCCGTTCAGACTGTGCAGGAAAGCTACGATATCATCCACATCCTCCTGCGGCAGCTCTTTGCCTACCTGATAGCGCAGCATCAGTTTCACCGCCCCGTCCAGCGTCGGCACGTCACCGCGATGGAAGTACGGTGCCGTTAAAGCAACGTTACGTAAACCGGGTACTTTCTGACGCAATTTATCACGCTCTTCTTTAGTCACATTCATACGACCAATATCCGCCGCCGTAATTTCCCCAAAGTTAAAGTCTTTTTTCAGCCCCAACGGTTCAAAGGAACGTCCGCCGAGAATAATACCACCATGACAAGTTGCACATTTATTATCTTTAAATAATTGATAGCCTTTTTTCTGTTGCGCCGTCAGCGCATTTTCATCTCCACGCAACCATTTATCAAATGGGGAATCCGGCGTAATTAATGTTTTCTCAAATTCAGCAATGGCATCAGTAATATTTTCGCCACTGAAACCTTGCGGATAAACTTCGAGGAACTGCGCTTTAAGCTGCGGATCTTTTTCCAGCTTAGCAATAATTTCGTCCCAGGATTTCGACGCCATTTCAATCGGGTTCAACGGCGGTCCACCTGCCTGATCCTGCAATGTTGCCGCACGACCATCCCAGAACTGCTCAACGTTAAATACTGAGTTAAATACCGTCGGCGCGTTAATCGGCCCAACTGCGCCACCAACACCAATCGATGTTTTTCTGCCATCGACGCCCCCCGCATTCAACGCATGGCAATGAGCGCATGAAATGGTGCTATCAGCCGATAAACGGGGATCGTGATACAGCGCAAAGCCCAACGCCACTTTTTGCGCATCGGTAGGCAGTTTTTGCGGGATGGGCTGCACCGGTTCATTGCGATGCTCCGGAGCAGTATCATTGCTGGCGTAATATTCCGCGCGCTGTTTTGCAATCCAGGCCAGTATTTCCGCCCGCTCTTCATCACTCACCTTACCCGCCCAGTGTAGCGCGGTATAACGCGTTGGTGGCATAGTTTCATACTGCATCACCCATTCAATCTTATTCAGATCGCTTTGCGAAACGGGTTTATCAGCCAGCAGTGCCGCACGCACGGCCTCGAGGTTAAAAGATTTATATCCAAGCTTAATGTCGTAATCCATCAACTGTTTCGCGCCAGGAATATAATAATAGGCGGGTAATTCTGCCGAAGGTGTGTGGCAATAGTCGCATCCTTTTTCGCGGAGAAAGCCTAAAACCTTATTATTTTCACTGACAGCAGATGCCTGAACATCGGCCTGTTTACTGCGTTTATTATCGTGGTACCACACATAACCAGATAACCCTAAATAGCAAATCGCGACGCCAGCCAGGCCGATCGCGGTAATACGTGAGACCATTTTCATTATTCTTCCCTCACGGTGGTGAGTTATTGTGACCCAGAAAATTTTCCAGAATGCTGCAAACGTCTCTGCGAGACAAAGCCATCATAAAAAACAGGGAGATACGCTTTTTGATAGGAATCAATCAATTACATGAATATAAACTATCAATAAGATAGCCTGTGCCTATTACCCAGATCAGGAATGGCATATCATGATTGCGGCGAGAGCAGGATTGAATGTTCTGAAAATGAAAAACAACACGAAATCCGTATTTTTATAAATTCCATGGATATTAGTGCGTTATATTTTTTGACAGGTTAATAAACGTGATCCACCGCACGCTTTGTCGCCCACCAGGCGGAGCGAATGACTACCCTTAAAGAAAAGCCCGATAATTAGCGACGAATTTCGGAGGTTGGATCCTTATGCTCAATCAGAAAATTCAAAACCCTAATCCAGACGAACTGATGATCGAAGTCGATCTCTGCTATGAGCTGGACCCGTATGAATTAAAACTGGATGAGATGATCGAGGCAGAACCGGAACCCGAGATGATTGAAGGGCTGCCCGCCTCTGATGCGCTGACGCCTGCCGATCGCTATCTCGAACTGTTCGAGCATGTTCAGTCGGCGAAAATTTTCCCCGACAGTAAAACCTTTCCCGACTGCGCACCCAAAATGGACCCGCTGGATATTTTAATCCGCTACCGTAAAGTGCGCCGTCATCGTGATTTTGACTTGCGCAAGTTTGTTGAAAATCACTTCTGGCTGCCGGAGGTCTACTCCAGCGAGTATGTATCGGACCCGCAAAATTCCCTGAAAGAGCATATCGACCAGCTGTGGCCGGTGCTAACCCGCGAACCACAGGATCACATTCCGTGGTCTTCTCTGCTGGCGCTACCGCAGTCATATATTGTCCCGGGCGGCCGTTTTAGCGAAACCTACTATTGGGATTCCTATTTCACCATGCTGGGGCTGGCGGAAAGTGGTCGGGAAGATTTGCTGAAATGCATGGCCGATAACTTCGCCTGGATGATCGAAAACTATGGTCACATCCCCAACGGCAACCGCACCTATTATTTGAGCCGATCGCAACCACCGGTTTTTGCGCTGATGGTGGAGTTGTTTGAAGAAGATGGTGTACGCGGTGCGCGCCGCTATCTCGACCACCTTAAAATGGAATATGCCTTCTGGATGGACGGTGCAGAATCGTTGATCCCTAATCAGGCCTATCGCCATGTTGTGCGGATGCCGGACGGATCGCTGCTCAACCGTTATTGGGACGATCGCGACACGCCGCGTGACGAATCCTGGCTTGAGGACGTTGAAACCGCGAAACATTCTGGTCGCCCGCCCAACGAGGTGTACCGCGATTTACGCGCGGGAGCGGCCTCAGGTTGGGATTACTCTTCCCGTTGGCTGCGTGATACTGGTCGTCTGGCGAGCATTCGTACCACCCAGTTCATCCCCATCGATCTGAATGCCTTCCTGTTTAAACTGGAGAGCGCCATCGCCAACATCTCGGCGCTGAAAGGCGAGAAAGAGACAGAAGCGCTGTTCCGCCAGAAGGCCAGTGCCCGTCGCGATGCGGTAAACCGTTACCTCTGGGATGATGAAAACGGCATCTACCGCGATTACGACTGGCGACGCGAACAACTGGCGCTGTTTTCCGCTGCCGCCATTGTGCCGCTCTATGTCGGCATGGCGAACCATGAACAGGCCGATCGTCTGGCAAACGCCGTACGCAGCCGGTTACTGACACCTGGCGGGATTCTGGCAAGCGAGTACGAAACCGGTGAACAGTGGGATAAACCCAATGGCTGGGCACCGTTACAATGGATGGCAATTCAGGGATTTAAAATGTATGGCGATGACCTTCTGGGTGATGAAATCGCGCGCAGCTGGCTGAAAACGGTGAATCAGTTCTATCTGGAACAGCACAAAATGATCGAGAAATACCATATTGCCGATGGTGTTCCCCGCGAAGGCGGCGGTGGCGAGTATCCGTTGCAGGATGGGTTTGGCTGGACTAACGGTGTGGTACGCCGTTTAATTGGTTTGTACGGCGAACCATAATATTTTTACAGCCAGCCGCTAACTTCCTGCTGGCTGTAAAATTATCCTCTTCAGGAGGAGATATTTAACATCATTGCCGCCTGGGTGCGATTTTTCACTTCCAGACGGCGATACAGGGATTCCAGATGCGCTTTTACCGTTCCGGTACTGATATTCAGCGCTCTGCTGATCTCCTTATTTGATTCGCCCGCCGCTAACATGGTTAAAATCTCCCGCTGGCGGGCGCTTAACGATTTGAGATCTTTAATGTCCTTTTCCGGCGTCGTCCGCCAGTCTCCAGGCAGAAACATCATCCCCATCGCCGCACTATTTACCGCCAACGCAAATGTCTCGACGGTTGAATCACGAGGCACAATGGCCAGCACATTAAAATGAATAACTTCCTGTAACCACCGTTTATTGCAATCCGTCGCCGTGATTAACACCTTAACCTCAGGAAACTGCACCACGGTTTTTTGCAGCAACCAGTAGCAAAACTCACCATCCTGATCGCCATCGAGCATAACTAAGGCTTCAGGGTAACTTTCCAGCTTTTGCCATAACTCGTCTGCCTGACTGGCCCCCTGAATACTCACTCCTGGAATACGCTGCTGTAAACTGATTTTCATTCCATGAATAAATATTGACTGCCTGTCAAACATGACTATTTGCATAACTGAATCTCCACCTGAATACGTTAAAAAGACTTAAGTAGTGGAAGGGTATTACCCGCGAGAAAAAATAAGAATTCGCCATTTGGCGGTGGCCATTCTACAGAGATGACGCGTAGAAAATAGTTACCGATATAAATAGTTACAGCTAAACGCCTGAAATTACATGTCGAGGGCCTATTTAAAACAATTTTGAGGATTTCCTTATATTGGTGGTTAGTACGCATGCAATTAAAAATGAAACTCCGCGACCACAAGCAAAAATAACAAACGGCAATGAGACAAAAATAAGCACAAATAGCCAACACGTCCTCTATTCACTTTAAAGGGAATCGCTGAAAAATACGCTCTGTTTAGGGGGATTCACCTTTCTCAGAAAGCTATTCCGCCCTTTTCCTGCTGAGAAATCGCCACATTCGTCATGACAACATTGTGAAACCCGGCATTAGATGTTAGAAAAAACAATAAACAATGCGATATGCGCGTTACTGTTTCGCTGTGAACAACAATCGGTCAAAGAAATGGATAAAATTCACGCAATGCAGTTGTTCATCAAAGTCGCGGAGCTGGAAAGTTTTTCCCGCGCGGCGGATTTCTTTGCTTTGCCAAAAGGAAGTGTTTCGCGCCAGATACAGGCACTGGAACATCAACTTGGCACCCAGCTTCTCCAGCGCACCACGCGACGGGTCAAACTCACGCCAGAAGGCATGACCTATTATCAACGAGCAAAAGATGTGTTGAGTAATCTCAGCGAACTGGACGGTCTGTTTCAACAGGATGCCACCAGTATCAGCGGTAAATTACGCATCGACATCCCGCCAGGAATCGCGAAAAGCCTGTTACTGCCGCGCCTGTCGGAATTTCTCTATCTGCATCCGGGAATTGAGCTGGAACTGAGTAGCCATGACCGTCCGGTAGATATTCTTCATGATGGTTTTGATTGCGTGATACGCACTGGCGCGTTACCGGAAGATGGCGTTATCGCCCGTCCCCTCGGCAAACTGACCATGGTCAACTGTGCCAGTCCGCACTATCTGACGCGCTTTGGTTATCCGCAAAGCCCCGATGATCTGACTTCACACGCAATAGTGCGTTATACACCGCACCTGGGTGTACATCCGTTAGGTTTTGAGGTTGCCAGCGTTAATGGCGTCCAGTGGTTTAAGTCTGGCGGCATGTTGACGGTAAACAGTAGCGAAAACTATCTCGCCGCCGGTCTTGCCGGTCTGGGGATTATTCAGATCCCGCGCATTGCCGTGCGCGAAGCCCTGCGTGCCGGGCGGCTTATTGAAGTGTTGCCAGGCTACCGTGCCGAGCCGCTCTCCCTTTCGCTGGTTTACCCGCAGCGTCGGGAGCTTTCCCGGCGTGTAAACCTGTTTATGCAGTGGCTGGCTGGCGTAATGAAAGAGCACCTGGACTGACCGACTATACTTTTTAAGAATGACCACGACAGAAGGACAAAAGAGCGGATGACGCAGGAAAACGAGATCAAACGTCCCACCCAGGATCTGGAGCACGAGCCGATTAAGCAGTTGGATAATAGCGAGAAAGGCGGCAAAGTTAGCCAGGCGCTGGAAACCGTCACCACTACTGCCGAAAAAGTCCAACGCCAACCGGTTATTGCGCACCTGATTCGCGCGACAGAACGCTTTAACGATCGGCTGGGTAACCAGTTTGGTGCGGCTATCACCTATTTCTCATTTTTATCGATGATCCCGATTTTGATGGTGTCGTTTGCCGCAGGGGGCTTTGTGCTGGCCTCCCATCCGATGTTGCTACAGGATATCTTCGACAAAATTCTGCAAAACATCAGCGATCCGACGCTAGCCGCCACGTTGAAAAACACCATCAACACCGCCGTTCAGCAGCGTACGACTGTAGGGCTTGTCGGCCTGGCGGTGGCGCTTTATTCTGGCATCAACTGGATGGGTAACCTGCGTGAAGCGATTCGTGCCCAGTCGCGCGATGTCTGGGAACGCTCGCCGCAAGATCAGGAGAAGTTCTGGGTAAAATATCTGCGTGATTTTATTTCACTGATTGGTTTGTTAATTGCGCTGATTGTGACGCTGTCGATCACCTCGGTTGCCGGTTCGGCGCAGCAAATGATTATTAGCGCCCTGCACCTGAACAGCATTGAGTGGCTGAAACCGACGTGGCGGTTGATTGGCCTGGCGATTTCCATCTTCGCCAACTATCTGCTTTTCTTCTGGATCTTCTGGCGGTTGCCGCGCCACCGTCCGCGCAAAAAAGCCCTGATTCGCGGAACATTTCTGGCTGCTATTGGTTTTGAAGTGATTAAAATCGTGATGACTTACACCTTGCCATCGCTGATGAAATCCCCCTCTGGCGCAGCATTTGGTTCCGTGCTGGGGCTGATGGCATTTTTCTACTTCTTCGCCCGTTTGACGCTGTTTTGCGCGGCGTGGATTGCCACCGCCGAATATAAAGACGACCCGCGAATGCCAGGGAAAACGCAGCCTTAAAATAGGCCGGATGCGGCGTAAACGCCTTATCCGGCATACGATTTTATTCGGCCTGGCTCCCCGTAGGCCGGATAAGATGCGCCAGCATCGCATCCGGCTATAATGCGCACATAACCTCTTGAAACTCTTCCCCAGAGCCTCTTCAGCCATCTATTTGGGAGCAAACAATTTCATTCCAACTCATAACCCCAGCATATAAATCCAGTTGGTAACTTTTATTTAACCTGAAACCAGTTTTATCCACTATTTATAAAATTATGTGAAGCATTTCATAGAAGAAAAATCACTGGCCTAAACATTATCCCCTTTTTGCCTGGTTTTTGACCATTTCCGCGATTTGTTACACATTGAAATATCACTTTTGCTGTGCGTAATATGGCTATTCGTTAGCCAAAAAATAAGAAAAGATTATGCAAGCAACAGCCACAACACTCGACCACGAGCAAGAATACACGCCAATCAACTCGCGTAATAAAGTCCTTGTCGCCTCTCTCATTGGCACGGCCATTGAGTTCTTCGACTTTTACATTTACGCCACTGCGGCCGTTATTGTGTTTCCGCATATCTTCTTCCCGCAGGGCGATCCAACGGCAGCAACGCTACAGTCGCTCGCCACCTTCGCCATCGCCTTCGTCGCGCGCCCCATTGGCTCTGCCGTTTTTGGTCATTTTGGCGATCGCGTTGGGCGTAAAGCGACGCTGGTCGCCTCGTTGCTAACGATGGGGATTTCGACCGTGGTGATTGGTCTGCTGCCGGGCTATGCCACGATTGGTATTTTCGCCCCGCTGCTGCTGGCGCTGGCTCGATTTGGTCAGGGTCTGGGCTTAGGCGGTGAATGGGGCGGCGCGGCGCTGCTGGCGACTGAAAACGCCCCACCGCGCAAACGTGCACTGTATGGCTCCTTCCCACAGCTGGGCGCACCGATTGGCTTCTTCTTTGCCAACGGCACTTTCTTGCTGCTTTCCTGGCTACTGACCGACGAGCAGTTTATGAGCTGGGGCTGGCGTGTGCCATTTATCTTCTCGGCGGTGCTGGTCATTATCGGCCTGTATGTTCGCGTGTCGCTGCATGAGTCGCCGGTGTTTGAGAAAGTCGCTAAAGCGAAAAAACAGGTGAAGATCCCGCTGGGTACGCTGCTGACCAAACATGTTCGCGTAACCGTACTGGGTACGTTCATTATGCTGGCAACCTATACGCTGTTTTACATCATGACGGTCTACTCTATGACCTTCAGTACCGCCGCCGCGCCAGTTGGGCTTGGCCTGCCGCGTAACGAAGTGTTGTGGATGCTGATGATGGCAGTTATTGGTTTTGGCGTGATGGTGCCAGTCGCCGGATTACTGGCTGATGCCTTTGGTCGCCGTAAAAGCATGGTAATCATCACCACGCTGATCATCCTGTTCGCGCTGTTCGCCTTTAACCCGCTGCTCGGTTCTGGCAACCCGATTCTGGTTTTTGCCTTCCTGCTGCTGGGGTTAAGTCTGATGGGACTGACCTTCGGGCCGATGGGCGCGCTGTTACCAGAGCTGTTCCCGACAGAAGTGCGTTACACCGGAGCATCGTTCTCTTACAACGTAGCGTCGATTCTCGGGGCTTCCGTTGCACCATATATCGCAGCCTGGTTGCAGGCTAACTACGGGTTAGGTGCGGTGGGGTTATATCTGGCGGCGATGGCTGGCTTGACGTTAATCGCCCTGCTGCTGACCCATGAGACGCGACATCAGTCGTTGTAAGTATCGTGTGGGCAGCCACCCTCACCCCAGCCCTCTCCCTGAAAGGGAGAGGGAGAAAAGCGGAGCGAGATGTTATATCGCGAACATAACAGCCCTCCCCCAGAAAGTGAACGGAAAAGCGGTACTCGTTGTTTCAACACGCACAAAACAGTCCCCTCGCCCCTTTGGGGAGAGGGTTAGGGTGAGGGGAACACGCTGCTCCCGAACTCACCAGCAAACACAATCCAACCTCATCACTTCTTCATCTGCGACAATATCGTCCGACACTGATTAGCCTCCCCTTCGGAAGGTGAGATCAGTGCCAGTAACGCCGCCGCCGGTGTTACCAGCGTTGCCAGTGCCGCAGCAACAGCACCACGGGCAATCAACGGCCCGGCTTTCACCCCAGCCTGCGGATTTTTAAACGTCCCACGCACATACAGCGGCGAACGCAGTGTGATAATCCGAATCCCTTTACTCTCCGGATCAATAGTCAAATCCAGCTGTTCCGAAGCAAAACTTGCCGTGCCGGTAACATTAATCAACGCGTTCTCAGTATCGAAAGCAAAAATCTGCGGGCGCGCCACGCCGTTGGCAATATTCAGATTCGCCGCCGCGCAGTTCACCCGCACCTCATCGTCACCAAATATCGCACCGACAATGTAGTTGCCGACATTCAGCCCAACAATCTCCATCAGGTTGCGGCTCACCAGCCCGTCATTCATCAACAGTTTCAGGTTGCCGTTACTGTTGCCTAAAAGTGCTGCCACCGAGTTACCGCTACCGCGTAGTTCCGCGTCACCGTTCATTTCCCCCAGCGTCTTCTGCATCAGTTCCACATCGGGCATCAGTTCTTTCAGTTTCAGTCGACGAGCCTGAATATCTGCCCGCCCCTGCATCGGCTTTTTATCGCCTTCCAGATGAATATTCGCCGCAATGCTGCCGCCCGCCATGCCAAATTTCAGCGGTTGCAGGCGCAGGTCAGCATTTTTGAGGATGATATGAGTAGAAAGATCGCTAATCGGCAGGCTACTGCCATGCTCAATGCGCCGCCCTTTGAAGCGAACATCGGCATCCATAACGTCCCATTTATCGGTTTCGAAGCGGTCATAAGGCAGCACTTTGCCCGCAGGCTGAACGCTTTTTTCGCCCTTCTTCTGTTCAGACCGTTTCGACTTTTCTGCCCCTTTCCCGGAGTCAACGCCAATTAACGGTCCCAGGTCCGCCAGCCGCAATTGCCGCGACTCGACATCACCTTCCAGTTTTGGTCGTGGTTTTCCGGTGGTGTAGACCAGAGAACCGTGGATATCGCTATCGCCAATTCGCCCATTAAAACCGCGATAATCAAAGACCGACGATTTTTCAGTGTCGATTTTCGCTACCAGCCGACCATCCGTTTCAAACGGCGGGGTATCGGGCAGCAGAACGCCCGTCAGTTCATAGAGATCACCCAGTGAATCGCCAGAAAATTTAAGCCGTAAATCGACACCGCCCATCTTCATTGGGTCATTCACGACGCCATCAAAAGCAACACGGGTGTTACCAGAGCGGAAATCAGCCTGTACCGGAAACGGCGTCCCTTCGCCACGCAGCGCCAGCATACCGCCTATTTTTCCCGTACCCGTGAGCGGTTCACCGTTATAACGTCCCTGCGCCTTCAGGCCAAAAACGTAATCGCCCACCTTTTCTTTATCCGCTTTACCTTTCGATCCAGTAACTTCGCTGAACGGCAGCGGCTTGCCTAACGGATCAACAAAAATCTCCAGATCCGCTTTGCTTACTTTGTCATCAATAGCGATCCGCCCTTGATCGAAAAGAATATTATCCAGCCGAAACGACCATGCCGACGGCTTTGCATTCGCGTCTTTGTTATCATCGTTGGCGAGATTAAACGTCCAGTTATTGTTCTTTTCGGAGAGGCGAATCAGGCGCGCGTCGGGCTTTTCGAGCTTGATCCACGGCAGCCAGACCGTTTTGGTCAGCAGCGCCAGCGGGGCCAGCGTTGCCTCTACGCGTGGCAAATGCACCATCGTGACTTCGGGAATATCCGGTGGATTGCCAAGAATGATGTCTTCCGCGTGTACATGGGGCCACGGCACCCAGCTGCGCCAGCCAGTTTCTTGTTTTTGCCGCTCCCACACCACGCCCAGATCGCCACGGATAGCGAACGGACGATTCAACTCCGCAGAGACTTTCTGGTTGATGGTCGGTTTGAGTCGATTCCAGTCAAAAGTTGCAATCAAAATGATCGCCACGACAATCAACAACAAGAAAGCCCCTGAAATCGCAGCGGTTATTTTGCCTGCCTTGCTCATCGTTCGCTTCCTCATATTCTTCCTGTGCCAGTCCTAAAGATAGTCCAGCCAGGCGGAAAATGAGGCAGCTTATAGCGCCAGAACCGCCGTATTCAGCGTTTCTATCGGTGCCGGGCGTGAAAGAAACCAGCCTTGTGCGGCGAATGCGGGCGAGTTCTGAACATCACGCCACTCTTCCGGTGTTTCTACGCCCTCGACAATCACCCCGCGACAATAGCGATTCATTAGATGTAAAAGCTGAGAAAAGAGTGTGCGGCCTTCCGGCGACTGACGCAGCATCACGAACAGCTCTCGCGCGATTTTGATGTAGTCATAACGCACTTCACTTAGCGCAGAGAAATTTGCCATCCCGGTGCCAAAATCATCCAGCCACAGCGGGCCAAATTCACACATCGAGGCAAAGGTTGAATCTTTCGGCAGGCGGATGTGTTCCACCAGTTCGAAACGCAGCCAGGGAAGACGCTCAATCTGGCGCAGGATTTTTGGTTGCTGACGCAGGGCGATGAGCGTAGGGCCATCAATATTGACCGATGCCAGCAGGCCGTGCTCTATAAAGAAGTCGGCTTTTTGCGCCAACAAATCAATCTGCTCTTTCACAACCTCCATCCGATGGCTGACGGTGATTTCAGTAAAATAGCGATCCGGCGGCAGGCGTTGCGAAGGGTTCAAGGGATGCGTGACCACCGTTAATAGCTCCACGGCCATTAACCGCCCGCATGTTTGATAGATCGGCTGCCAGGTGTAAGCACGCTCACACTGCAACCAAAAACGCCGTTCCTGCAAGCTCTCGATGCTTGCTTCAGGGTTGCTTATTCGCTGGATAACCTGCCTTATCATCAAAGATGTCCTGTGTTTAAAAGTGATGCTGCCCGGACTCGACAAAGATTATCGGCGCGTAAGGGCAGAACTTTACCGCCTGGCCGGGGTAAATTTCCTCACTCCACAACGGAATCTTTCAGGAATACGTCCTGGCTCAAAAAAATAATGGAACACTGTTTTAATATGGTTGACCAGCAAACCACCACAGCGCAAACTAACGCTAATTTTTTACAGATCAGGTTCACGACTATGTCCAAAAAGATTGCCGTGATTGGCGAATGCATGATTGAGCTTTCCGAGAAAGGCGCGGACGTTAAGCGCGGTTTCGGCGGCGATACCCTGAACACTTCCGTCTATATCGCCCGTCAGGTCGATCCTGCGGCATTAACCGTTCATTACGTAACGGCGCTGGGAACGGACAGTTTTAGCCAGCAAATGCTGGACGCCTGGCACGGCGAGAACGTTGATACTTCCCTGACCCAACGGATGGAAAACCGTCTGCCGGGCCTTTACTACATTGAAACCGACAGCACCGGTGAACGTACGTTCTACTACTGGCGTAACGAAGCCGCTGCCAAATTCTGGCTGGAGAGCGAGCAGTCTGCGGCGATTTGCGAAGAGCTGGCGAATTTCGATTATCTCTACCTGAGCGGGATTAGCCTGGCGATCTTAAGCCCGACCAGCCGCGAAAAGCTGCTTTCCCTGCTGCGCGAATGCCGCGCCAACGGCGGAAAAGTGATTTTCGACAATAACTATCGTCCGCGCCTGTGGGCCAGCAAAGAAGAGACACAGCAGGTGTACCAACAAATGCTGGAATGCACGGATATCGCCTTCCTGACGCTGGACGACGAAGACGCGCTGTGGGGTCAACAGCCGGTGGAAGACGTCATTGCGCGCACCCATAACGCGGGCGTGAAAGAAGTGGTGGTGAAACGCGGGGCGGATTCTTGCCTGGTGTCCATTGCTGGCGAAGGGTTAGTGGATGTTCCGGCGGTGAAACTGCCGAAAGAAAAAGTGATCGATACCACCGCAGCTGGCGACTCTTTCAGTGCCGGTTATCTGGCGGTACGTTTAACGGGCGGCAGTGCGGAAAACGCGGCGAAACGCGGGCACCTGACCGCAAGTACCGTTATTCAGTATCGCGGCGCGATTATCCCGCGTGAGGCGATGCCAGCGTAAAAGCAGCATATGCAAAAGGCTGGATAAAGTGTTACCCCTCTATCCAGCTCATCCATAAATACCTGATGATTGTGCTAACTCATCACCATCAGGCATTACTGTGCAGGTGGAATATCCGTCACTTCAGGATGTACGTCATCCGTGGCGACAGAGGTGGTCGCAGCGGCGGTAGATGGGGCCATGATTTGATCCCAGGCCGCCTGCAACGCTTTCATGTTAAATTCCGGCTCGCCTTTCGGCTGCAGCAGTATTAACGCCATATCATTCGACAACTGCTGACGCAGATCCTGATTTAACATCTCCACCGTCAGGCTGTTAAGGAAATCCTGCCGCAGTTTCTGATACTGCTCCGGCGCGATATCGACGACCTGATTTTGCAACGAACGCATCCGCTGACCCATCAGAATATCGGTATCAGCCCGCGCATAGGCGGCAAACAGTTTCTGCAGCTCCAGTTTCTTTTGCGCCACTAACGCATTGAACTCTTCTTCCGGCAGACCTTTATCGCGAACCTTCGCCAGTTCACGCGCCACCAGATTAAGGTTGCTGTTCAGCTTGTCGTTTGGTGATTCGATGTTGATGGCACACTGCGCACGCAGATACAGCACACGGCAGTCAAATCCAAGACCGATGTCTTTGCTGTTACTGGCGCTTAACGCTTGCTGAACATGCCAGAACAGCGCCTCGCGGGCCAGGTCCGCACGCCAGTAGCGCAGCAGTGCGGCTGATTCACGAATCGGCTGCCACGGCGTATCCCACATGATAGATAACCGGTCCTGACGCACCGCGTCAGTCATAATACTCACCGCTTCCGCACGCAGCGGAGAAAGCGTCGGCACCGGAGCTGGCGTTTCACGTTTGCCTTTCAGTTCGCCAAACGTTTTGTTGATTTGGTCGACAACCGAGCGCGCATCCACGTTTCCCACCACCAGTAGCGTCATTGCATCCGGGGTGTACCATTTCTGATAGAAATCTTTAATTTTTTCCGCTTCAACGGGTTGTTTCAGCGGATCGGCAGGATCGTGACCTAACAAGGTTGATCCTTTCAGACGATAACGCCACCAGCCCTCTTTAGTATCGGCAGGCCAGGTTGCCACCATGTCCTGACTTTGCAGCGCGTGGTTGATGGTTTCTGGTGTGATAGTCAGTTTGCCAGTGGCATTTGCCAGGTAAGAGAGCGCCTCTTTCAGCAAATCGTTACGGTTATTGGGCAAACTCAGATTAAACAGCGTAGTGTCATACGAGACAATTACCGGCGGCATCGGGCGTTTAGGGTCGATCCCCTGCTGCCACAATGAACGCGCCTGTGCTGCGTCAAGGCCACCGCTTTGCGTTAGCGCAATACGAGGGATGGCGTGACTGTAACCGCTCTGTTGTGTACTTTCGGCGAGCGAACCGGTATTAACCAGCAGGCGAATTTCAACACGATCGCTGGGACGCTGGGGGGTGGTCAGCACTTGCCACTGTAAACCGTTGGAAAGCGTCCCCTGTTGCCATGCTGGATCAGGCTGGAGCGCATCTGCCTGCACATAGCCAGCAGTGGCCATCATCAGCAAACCGCCCGCTAAAAGTCGAATTTTTGTGCCCTGCATGTGAACCCCTGATCAACTATCCTGGTAATAAAAAAACTGCCCGTTGTCGGTCAGTCTAAATGACGTTAAAAACACTTCGTGTTAGACCGCAAGAACATGAAAATGTCACGGAAGAAGTGAAATAAACCTGAACTCACCCAGGTGGTAAGTTCAGGCACAGGGGTCAATTATGCGCAAACACCCGCACTCGGGGAAGGGAGTGCGGGCATAAGTGATGAGATTAAGAGGATAATTCGTGCGTTTTGCCATCCGGCGCACGATTATTCAGCACATCGTCCAGTTTTTTGTGGTCCAGTTCTTTCACCCACTTAGCAACGACAATGGTCGCTACGCCGTTACCGACCAGGTTAGTCAGCGCACGAGCTTCTGACATAAAGCGGTCGATACCGAGGATCAGCGCCAGACCCGCTACCGGCAAATGGCCCACCGCAGAGAGCGTCGCCGCCAGCACGATAAAGCCACTACCCGTTACCCCTGCCGCCCCTTTAGAAGAAAGCAGCAACACGATTAACAGCGTGATTTGGTGGACGATATCCATCTGACTGTTAGTGGCCTGGGCGATAAACACCGCCGCCATTGTCAGGTATATCGATGTGCCATCAAGGTTAAACGAGTAGCCTGTCGGGATGACCAGCCCCACCACCGATTTACGGCAGCCGAGTTTCTCCATCTTGTCGAGCATACGCGGCAGCGCCGACTCGGAAGATGAAGTCCCCAGTACAATCAGCAGTTCTTCACGGATGTAGCGGATAAATTTGAAGATACTGAAACCAGTCGCTTTAGCGATTGAACCCAATACCAGCACCACAAACAGGATACAGGTAATGTAGAAACAGATAATCAGCTGCCCCAGTTGCACCAGTGTGCCGACGCCGTATTTACCGATGGTAAACGCCATTGCCCCGAACGCACCAATAGGTGCCAGACGCATGATCATATTGATGATGCCGAAGATGACCTGCGAGAAACTTTCGATGACGTTAAAAATCAGTTGGCCTTTGCTGCCCAGACGGTGGAGCGCAAAACCAAACAGTACGGCAAACAGCAGCACCTGCAGAATGTTACCGCTGGCAAATGCGCCAATGACGCTCGCCGGGATGACATCCATAATGAAGGCGACAATGCCCTGGTCTTTCGCCTGATCGGCGTAAACCGCTACCGCTTTCGCATCAAGCGTTGCCGGATCGACGTTCATTCCGGCACCAGGCTGCACGACGTTAACGATGATAAGACCAATAATCAGCGCGATGGTACTGACAATCTCAAAGTAAAGCAGTGCGACTGCGCCGGTACGACCGACCGCCTTCATGCTTTCCATGCCCGCAATGCCCGTTACGACGGTACAAAAGATGACAGGAGCGATGATCATCTTAATGAGCTTAACGAAGCCGTCGCCAAGCGGTTTCATTTGCTCGCCTATTTCAGGATAGAAATGGCCAAGGAGAATACCAATGGCTATCGCTGTCAGGACCTGAAAGTAAAGGCTTTTAAACAGAGAGGTTTTCATAGGGTGTCCTTTAGTAAAACCACAGGTCTTGTAAGGTTATGGGGTACCTGCGGCCTTAAAATAACACCCAGACAACATCACAGAAATGTACCTGGATCATAATTGAAACAAAAAGGTTAAAAAGTTTGAGCTGGCTCGCACAAACCAGCACTTTTTAAAGTTTTGTAATCAGTTTGGGGTAGCTACTTTTCTTCCAGGTAACTCTCTTCGAAGATTTCAATAGGGAGTGGGCGAGCAAAAAGGAAGCCCTGGGCAATACCAACGCCCGCTTTTGCCAGCCAGTCGCGTTGTGCTTCAGTCTCCACGCCTTCGGCAATCATTTGTAAGTTCAGGCTCTGCGCCAGCATGATAATTGCAGCAATCATGCTGCTATCTTCCGGCAAGCCTTCAACAAACATTTTGTCGATTTTCAGTACGTCGATTGGCAACGATTTCATATGCTGCAGCTGACGCAGCCCTGCGTAGCCCATGCCGAAATCATCCAGCGCCACCCGAACTCCGGCATTGCGCAGCGGACGGAGGATTGCCACCGCAGCATGAGGGTCGTCAATACGTCGGCTTTCTGTCACTTCCAGAATCAGTGTTCCCGGCTGAATGCGATAGCGGGTTAACAGTTCCAGCATATCCGCCACCATATTTGGGTGCATCAGTTGCAGCGCAGAGAGGTTTACCGACAAGGGCAGCATAATGCCGCGCTCTTGCCAGGCTGCAAGCAATCGACAGGACTCTTCCAGCACCCAGTGACCGACGGTAACCATCAGCCCACAGCACTCAATGCGATCGATTAAGCCATCCGGCAGGTCCCAACTGCCATCCGGTTGCTGGATACGCAGTAACACTTCCGCACTGACCAGTTTTCCGCTGGTCATCTCGACCTGTGGCTGTAACCAAATAGCAAACTGATGATTTTCCAGTGCATTAAGGATATCGCTCTCTTCCGTCAACCGCTTCTGGGCGGCTTCCATCTGCTGCGGATCAAAGAACTGAATCTGATTCTTGCCTTTATGGCGAGCGGTAAATGCCGCAGAAATAGCGCGACTGTAAAGCTGTTCGGCGGTGAGATCGCCGTAGAACATCGCCACGCCAATGCTACAGTGCGGACGGAGTTGAATACGTTCAATCGGCAGGCGCTCGCTCATGATAGTGAGCACTTGCTGACCTAAGGTGATTGCGTGCCACGGTTCCTGTACACCGTTGGCAATGACAGCAAAGTCATAACCGCTAATCTGCGCGAGGATCATACGTGGCGACAGTACCGATTTGAGTTTTTCCACCAGCGTCAGCAGCAGAATTTCTCGTTGCGCCTCTTTCAGCACGCCCGCAGTATCACGCAGGGTTTCACAGGTGATGATCATCAGCGCGGTGGTTTGTTTACGCGCGACAACCTGCTCCAGCATCTCCATCAGCAAGGCTTTGTTCGGCAAATCCGACACCGGGAAGCGCATCGCATTTTCGTTCTGTTCTTCATAATGGCGCTGCAGCAATTGCTGGTTGAGGTTGTAACTGCGCACCAACATACCGATTTCATCGTCCTGATGCAGACGCGGTAATGCCAGTTGGTGACCAACAAGCTCCTGGGCTGGGATGGCGTTAAGTTCGCGAGCAATATTGCGTAACGGATGCAAAATCAGGCGGTTAATGCACCAGCTGATGGCGACGGTCAGGATAAGCGACAAAAGTAAGTAAATGGTCACTAACGTTGAGAGGGTGCTCATCACGAACTTATACATACGGAAGGAATCCGCCTGTAGTACCAGATAGGCAATTGGCTGCGGGTTTGCCGGACGTTCGAGCGAGTAAACGCCCAGCGAGATTTGAACCGGTAGCTCAAACAGGCGAGTAACCATTACCGGCACCGGGCGCTCTGGAATAAAACTTTTACGCAGCGCCTGGAACTGGTTAGGCAGCACTACATCGGCACGGCTGACCACGCCTGCCGGTTTAATGCTGGCAAGAATAGCTTCCGCTTCGGGAATATCGCCTTTCAAAATAGCTGAAGATAAGGGTTCGCGGACAGAGCGAGCAATGCTTTCCAGTTGCGTAGCCGTGTTATAGCGATTCTGTTGGACCAGATGGAACAGCAAAACGGTGCAAAAAATAAAAACGAACACCAGGACAACGGCTGCCACCATTGCCATCTGCTTGATTGTTAACGAGCGACTTACGCGCAAATTGTCTCCCCCCGGAAATCCCAGATTGCCGCCCGAGTATACCCGATCGCAGCGGCATTAAGAGAGGCGCTATCTGAAAACTTACCAGTCGGCGTAAGGTATCAGCGGCTGCGGCGGTAAATCCATGTCACCCTGCCATCCGGCGGCGGAATAACGTACGTAGAGCAGGAAATGGCTGGGTGCGTAATCTTTCGCCTGCTGGATATCAATTGCCGTGCCAACAAACCAGTTGGAAGTAACACGTCGTTCAAGTAATGCCCGCGCCGTGTAGCCGAAGCCCTGACTGCTGCCGCCATCGTTGGATTGCCGCGCAGCTTCTTCCTGCCAGTCGGTCGGGATCAGATTCATCAGCGGATAACGCGGCATGGTTTTGGTGCGTGAATGCGACCACGAGCCAGACGCCCCCAGCTCCCACGACCAGTTTTCCGTGCGCTCCCGCCACATCACCGGTATGGCAAACGACAGGTATTCCTGCGGGCTGTAGTAACCGCCCTGACCGAGTGAGTAGCCACTCAGGTCTTTGTCGTAATGCCAGATCATGTTGTTCAGGCCGATTGTGACGCGGCGATTGTTCTGGTTGATGACCTTATAGTAATAGCCCGTCATCCAGCGCACGCGCCAGTTATCTTCGACATTTTTACCGGTTAACTGGTCGCCACTAAGCGATGCCCAGACGCCGTTTGCTTCACCTTTATCGTAGCTCAGGCTTAGCCCCACGCCGTCGGCACGCACACCGCCCCATTTTTTCCCGGTATTGCTCGGGGAGTCTTTTTGCCCACCAAAGGCCAGCAAAGAACTGGAGATGGGCCGACGGTGGGCGTTAACGGTGTAACCCAGCGGCCCGATATCATCGCTGTAACTGATGCCGCCGACCACATCCACCACGTTGAAGCCCATCGGCGTGGTGCCGATATCCCAGCTCCAGACGTCATTTCGCCAGCCGACCGCCACGCTGGCACCGGAATCCGACTGGCTGCGGTTGCCGCTACAGTCCTGTAATGTACAGGTGCCCCAGTTATCATCCCATTTACCATCGGCATTAGTGGAGAAACTGCCGACGTTCATATTGACGAAATCACTGCGAAAGAACATCCGCCCGTCAGAATACGGCGCGTCCACCTGCAACATAGTGGTGTGCGCTTTCAGATCGGAGTAACCACCGGTGCCGCTCGATCCCCAATAATCATGCTCAAGGGTGACGTTAAGATCCTGCTGGCGATAGAGGTCCGCCGCATCGCTGCGCACGCCGCGTTTCAGCCAGTCATCTTTCTCGTCGTTACGGGTCAGTCGGGTGAATGTGTCGTTATCCTGCGGACGCGTCGTAGTCACACCGGATGCGACCATGGCGTCTTTGTAGGTTTCCAGCGCCTGCTTTGGATCGCCCGCCTGCGCTTCAAACTTCGCACCGTCGCGCAGCACCATCGCGCTTTCCATCGACGGTGGCTGAGATTTTGCCTGCGGGATCAACTTATTAAACGTCTGCTGCGCCGCTGCGGTATCTCCAAGCTGCGCCTGCGCCAGCGCCACGCGCCGCTGTGTGTTCAGCGAGGCGTTATCGGTAGCGGGCAGTTTCGCCAGCTGGCTACGTGCCGCCGCTGTGTCACCGGCAGCAATATCCACTTCCGTCAGCCCCAGAATGGCATCGGCGTTAGTTGGCTCCCGCGTCAGGACATTCTGATATGCAGCGCGGGCGGCGGTGTAATCACGTCGCTGCTGCGCCCAGTCAGCCAGCGTGAGGTCAATACGCGTGGAAGGTGGTTGCTGACGCAGCATCGCTTCCGCTTCAGCTTCTTTGCCGCTTTCTCGCAGGCGATTAGCGGTTTCCAGCACCTGATCGCTTTGCAGTCGATTAACCAGCTCCTGAATATTGCTGTTCCACTGCGCGCGCGGCAGGCTGTTGATATGCGCCAGCGCCGCTCTGTCGTGGTCATGACCAGAGAGGTACAGCCCGTAAGCGTAAACCTGCTCCGGGTCGTTCGGCTTCTGCTGCGCCAGATTGCGCATTAACGTATCGGCCTGGCTGCGTTGTCCGGCCTGCCAGAGATCCTGCGAAAGTCGGTAAGTAATCCATACGCTGCCGGGGTCCAGCGCCAGTCGTTGCCGCTGAAGTGCTGCCGCCTGCGCCCATTTGCCCTGGTTTTCCAGTGCCTCTGCCTGCTGTGCCAGACGGTCGTTTTGCAGGCTGCGTTCGATATCATCAATGCTACGCCGCTGACTGGCAGAGAGCGAGGCGATAAACGCTTCAGCTTTTTCTGGCGATTGCTGGCGGTAAATATTTGCCAGCCCGCGCACGGCGTTAGTGTTGCCGCTGTCCATACGCAAGGTCTGCTGATAATAACGTTCGGCGGCGGGATAATCTTTTCGCGCCATCGCCACATCGCCCAGCCCCAGCACTGCATAACTGTCGGTGTTATCGACATTACGCGCCTGCTGGAACAGGCGTTCTGCCCGGTCAGGATTATTGGCTTTCAGCGCAGCATCGCCCTGCTGGATCGCCAGCCAGTAGCGGTTTACTTTCAGCAGACTGTTCCATTTGTCGTTGTTGCTGCTGTGCGGGTCCAGTGCGAGGGCTTTTTCCAGATTCGCCACTGCATTGGCGCGATCGCCTTTCTGAGAATACGCCTGGCCCAGCGCCCCCAGAGCTTCACTGTCTTTCGGGTTCGCCCGCACCGCCTGTTGTAGTTCGGGAATGGCTTTACCCGCCATACCAGAGTCCACCGCCGCTAAACCTTGCGCACGAGCGCGGAAAGCAGGATCGGCCAGCTGTTTTTGCTGTTCTGCCAGTTGCGATTGCGCAGCCGCCACGCTATCGCCATCACTAAAGATCGAGAGATATTTTTTCAGCGCCGACACACTGGCATCACTGACGGGCATGTCTTTAATCTGCCCGTACCAGATTTTAGAGGCCCCTTCGCGCCCGGCGTTCGATTTTGCCATCTGTTCCAGGACGGCAAAACCTTCGTCACGGCGATCGCTACTAAACAGCAATAGCGCCAGATTGTTTTGCAGGCCCGTATTGCCCGGTGCATCCGCATTGATGCGTTTTAACTGATTAATCGCTTCGCCACGGCGAGCCGGAATTTTCGCCACCGTACTCCAGTACTCGACAGCAATGTCACCTTCCGGCGGCGCACCGTTGAACAGTTTGTTGTAACTCGCCACAGCTTCTTCTGCATGACCGGTCGTCGCCTGCAATCGTGCCTGTTGCAGTGCCTGACGACCATCCGGCGTGGAAAGTAGCATCGTAGTCCGCGACGATTTATACGCATTTGAACTCGGCGCTAACTGCGACAGCCGATCGAGCTGTTTTTGCGCGCCATCAATATCGCCCTGACGTAACAAAGAACGGAAACGGGCGGCAACGACGTCCGGGTTATTCGGATCAATAAGTTCCAGCCGATATAACGACTGTTGCACCAGATCTTCACGATGGGTCGCTTCGCCTAACCGAACTTGCTCCAGCAACTGTTGCTGAGCGGTTGGTGCTGCCTCGACCATCGGCATGACGGCCAGACCGAGGGAAAGCGTGAATATGTTTAGTGTGAATTTGCGCATTCCTGGCCCCAGTCAGGTAATAACTCACCTTTTGTCGAGAAGCGGAAACGGTGTTGATCCCAGCCTTGTCCAAACAGGGTCAGCACATAGTTGTAATAGGCATCGCTGCCGGGAAAGTTATCGGCCACGCGCTGGCGCTGAACGGCCTGCGCATCGCGGTTTTGTAAAAAGGGCAGCATGGCGGCAGAAAAACCGACCGGTCCTTTACCCTGCGCTTTCCCCGTAGCCACATCCACTTTTTCCGGCGGATAACCGTTTTTCTCAGTGAATGTCGCCATCGGTTTAAACCGGTTGAGCATCCGCGCTTTTTGCGGATCGCTGTCAGGCATCATGCCTACCCACATGTAAACGCGGATAGCGTCGTAGCTGCTGATCAATGTTTTTTCGGCTTTTAGCTGCCAGCCTTTGTCTTTCTCATAGCGCACCCAGTCTGGCGAAAAACCTTTCGGGGCGGTTTCCAGCAATAAACGTTGATTGGTTTCGCGCAGCGTGGTCCACGGCGCGCCAAAGCGGGTGAAATACTGCGCCAGCGTCGGCGGCAGGTAGCTGGGGTTAAAACGCCAGCTGTTATCCTCAGCAAAACCCACTTTGCCCGGTAACAACATGGAACCCAGCCCAGGCACCGTCACCACTTCCTCCCGCGCGATACGTTTTAGCAACGCGCTGCCGATGTCGGTATAACGCTGCTCTTTCCACAAACGCCCCGCCTCCAGCAACGACCAGGCCATCCAGACATCACCATCGGAGGCCGAATTGCTGTCCAGCACTTCCCACTTACTGTTCTCTTTCTTGCCCCACAGCCAGGCGGGCAAACGTTCTTTTAAAGAACCCTGAGCGAGATTGTTCTGCGTCCAGTCGAGAATATTATCGAAAGCTACACGGTCGTTAGCCGCCAGGGCAAAGAACATACCGTAACTTTGCCCTTCGGAGGTGGTGATTTTGCGCGCGTCGCTGGGGTCGATGACGCGCCCTTCCTGACTGATGTAATCCTTTTTAAACTGCTCCCAGGCAGGCCAGGTACAGGCTGCCTGAACACTAAAGGCAGCCAACAGCAGCATCGTCACGATTCCACTACGCAACACATTCATCTTCAATTACTCGTTATCCGGGTTAAGACGACGACGACTAATAATTCGCAGCAGACGCCACAGTACCCATGCCAGCAATATCACACTGATAGCCGCCAGCACCGCCAGCAGAATCGGATGGTTTGCCAGCGCATACCACAAGCGCTCGAACCACGGCAGATGACCTACGTAATAAACGTCGCCAACACGTAGGCTGTTGATACCGGACTCGCGGATCACCGCGACCGAACCGAACATGGTGGCGCGTTTGCCGCTATCGTTCACCGCATCGTTAAGCATTTCATAACCGCGTGGGCTATCTGCCAGCAGCGCAATCACGCTGCGCTGGTCGTTATACGGCGACTGGAAGCCAATCACCGCCGCCATCGCACCGGAAGAGGTCAGCGTTGACTGGGTTTCTGCCGCGCGATCGCTCTCGTCCGGCACAATGCCGGGGAACGGGGTCTGGCGCATCGGTGTTTTCACCCAGCTTTCGGTCGCCTGCACCAATAGGTCGATCTGCTTATCGTCTTTCAGTTTGTCCGGGATACCACCGATGATCATGATGTCGGCATCTTTGCCCTGAATGGTGCTGCCATCATCGGTCACCGTCAGATTAATCGCCGGGAAGCCCGTCTGTGCGCCGATAAAACCAACAGTATTCAGCAACGTTTCCATCTGTGCTTCGTTAGGCGCTTTCGGCATCACGGTGATGGTTTGCGACAGATCCGCCATCCGGCTGAATGGGAAGCCCGCGTTAGCAAAGGCGCGTAGATCCGGCATCGGGATGAAGTGGTAATACTTCGAGAAGTCGATGGTGGAGTCGTCACCAATCACCACATGATTCTGCACCGGCTGGAAGGTAATACAGTTATCCACCGAACCGCCCGGCATCGGGTTCATATACTCAAAGTCGAAGCGCAGCTGGTTGGTCGCGCCCAGTTTCAGCGCCGGAATAGAGACATCTGTTTTGCCATCCAGCAAACCTTGTAATACCGGAATCCGCAGCAGCAGGCGGTTCGCCTCCTGTTTGCTGCTCAGGTTGAAGGATTGCAGGAACTGGTTATTCAGGCTGATATCCATCCGCGAACTGTCTTTCACCGGCGGCATGGTGTAGCGGTAATTAATATCCATATCAATGCCGGTACTGCGCATCAGGTAGAGATCCGGCGGCAGGTTTAGCGAAACGTTAATCGCTGCTGGCTCAAGACCGCTGGATTGTAACTGTTCTTCATAGGTTTTCAGTTCGCCAAATGTGACCGGACGATCGGTACGTACCCAGTTCGGCGCATCGTACGGCTTACGCGGTAGCAGCGGTTTCACTTCATTCACTACCACGCTTTCACCACGGAACAGAATGTTACCCTGAGCGATACCTTTCGCTGCCTGCAACAGGTCTTTGTCGTCACGACCAAACACCACCAGCAGTTTGACGTAAGGATTCTGCGGATGGTTAATCATCTCAATCACCGGGGCTTTTACCGCCGGATGATCGCGCAGGAAGTCCGGCCGTTTGTCGTTGGTTGCAAAGACAATGGCATTACGATCCGGCAGTTGGTTATAGAGCACCGGGAAGTTCTGCCCACGCCAGCCAGAACGCGAACCAAACCACGAGGCGACAATGGCAGAGGCTTGTTGCAGCCCAACATCCGGCGCACCCGCAAAGACCATCGGCAAGGTGTTGGTGCGGTTATCACGCGGATCAAAGAATGGCACCGGGAAGTGTGACAGGTCATTCTTCACATTCAGGGTCTGATAGGTCAGATCCAGTCCACTGCTCCGCCCAACATCCAGCCAAAGCGTGGTGCTGGCCGGGTTTTCGCACACGTCCTGATAATGGCCGACAAACTCCAGCCGCACACGGTTGAAGTCGGTAATAAACAGTGGGTTAATGGGCATTTGCGCCAGCGTTTTTTTACCCAACTGTTCTTTGGTCACTGGCAGCACGCCCATCAGCTCATCATTGAGATAAACCTTTAACTGCGACTGGACAGGCAGTAACGATGGCGATGGCGTGTATTCGAGGTTGAGCATCGCCTTCGTCACCACTTCATCGCTGCGCATACCAAACTCAATGCTGCCGTTCGGGTTAATGCCACGTAGCACCATGCTGCCCGGCGGCGGCGCAATTTGCGCAAAGGTCAGCTTCACATCACGCGAAGGACCGTTCTGCGCCACGACTGGCGCATCAGCGCCCTGCACGCCCGGCATCACTTGCCCCACCTGCGGATTTTGTTCCGTCTGGGCGGCTACAGCTGGCTCAGCATTGATCAGTGGTTGCGTTGCTGGCGTCGCCTGCGTCATGAAAGAGGGGAACGCACTCATCCCCATAGCCACTGCACAAATCCAGAATAGTTTTCTTTTCATCGCGTTATCATCATTGTTGAGCCAAAGCCTGATCCGATGGTTGTGCCGTTTCGCTCCGCTCCGGGCGGCGCGGAATAAACGATACAACCCAGGAAACCAGAGAAGTCAGCACACGGAATATGCCCTTCACCGAAGAAGGCGCAAACTCCGCCAGATGGCGGTAGCCACGGAAGCCGAGCTTCAGAATATCCAGCAGACTTTCCAGCGGCTTATCTTCCGGGTAGCTGTCCTGCCAGAGCGCCCATGTATCCGCACGGGCAAACGTACACTGCACAAAATCGATATGTTGCTGGGTGGTGAGCGGCATTAATTTCAGCCCAACTTCATTACCCATCACGCGCGCCACCTGGGTCGGGAAGACGTATTCCTGCTGACCGCGTTTAAGCAACAGATTCACTTTCTGCCCTTCCAGAATCTGCGCCTGACCGTTGATCTTGATCCCCAAACCACCGTCGGAGAAATCCTGAACGGTACACGAGAAGAGGTGACCATCTTCGCGGGCAATTGCCGCGGGCATCGTCATCTCCACGCGGTGCGATCGGCGTACCTGTTTGCTTTCTACCGATACCGCAACTGCGCCGCCAAGAACAATCAGGTTGTAGAATACCCACACCATACTGACGACCACGGTGAGCATCTCGGTTGGCGGGCCATAGAAGTAGCGCCAGATGCCTACCGCAACGCCCACCAGGTTGAGCAGGACAAGGAAGATGTAGGGCCGCGAGATCACCCAGTCGACGTACTCTTCTTCCACCAGTCCACCTTTGGCGGTGACGTTAAATTTGCCTTTGTGCGGGTTAATCAGCGCCACCAGCGTCGGTGGTGCGATATACCACGCCAGCACCGTTTCGTAGATTTCACTCCAGAAAGAGTGGCGATATTTGCCCTGGATCTTGGAGTTGGTCAGGCTGGCATGGATCATATGCGGCAGCACGAACAGGGCGATCATCAACGCTGGCGCATAGATGATGTAGGCATGAAGCAGCAGGAACGCCAGCGGCGCAGTCAGGAAGATCAGTCGTGGAATGCCCGACAAGAAGTGGAACATGGCGTTGACGTAGCACAGCCGCTGGGCGAATTTCAGCCCTTTACCGGTAAGCGGGTTATCGAGACGGAAGATTTGCACCATCCCGCGTGCCCAGCGAATACGCTGACCGATATGCGCCGACAGACTTTCGGTCGCCAGCCCCGCCGCCTGCGGAATACGCATATATGCAGAGGTGTAGCCACGACGGTGCAGGCGCAGAGACGTGTGCGCATCTTCGGTTACCGTTTCGACAGCAATACCGCCAATTTCATCCAATGGTTTGCGACGAATTACTGCACAGGAACCGCAGAAGAAAGTGGCGTCCCACATATCGTTGCCATCCTGCACCAGACCATAGAACAGCGTGCCTTCGTTCGGCGTTTTACGAAAACGCCCCAGGTTGCGTTCAAACGGGTCCGGCGAGAAGAAGTGGTGCGGCGTCTGCATCATCGCCAGCTGTTTCTCTTTCAGGAACCAGCCCATGGTCATTTGCAGGAACGATCGCGTTGGTACGTGGTCGCAGTCGAAAATCGACACGAACTCGCCTTTGGCATATTTCAGCGCATTGTTGATGTTGCCCGCTTTCGCATGTTCATGAGTGGTACGGGCGATATATTTCACCCCCACGTTTTGCGCAAACTGGCGAAACTCTTCCCTACCGCCGTCATCGAGGATCCAGATGTTCAGCTTGTCTTTCGGCCAGTCGATACCCAGCGAGGCGTAAATAGTATTTTTCACCACGTTGAGATCTTCGTTGTAAGTCGGGACAAAGATATCCACCGACGGCCACAGCGACATATCTTTCGGCAATGGCACCGGCTGACGATTCAGCGGCCATACTACCTGGAAGTAGCCGAGCACCAGCACAATCCACGCGTACGTTTCAGCGAAGAGCAGAATAAGCCCGCACACCAGGCTGACCGGATCGTCCCAGTTCAGCGTAGAGGTGTAACGCCACCAGATATAACGGCAAGAAACGGTCAGCGACAGCACAATCAACATTAGCGCCGAGAAGCGCCCCGGCATCCGCCGTACGATCAGCGCTACACCCCACAGCAGCATCAGGAAGATAAACTGCGCCAGCGGGTTAAACGGTTGAGTAACGCAGATTAACGCCAGAATCAGCGAGAAGGTGACGATGATACCGAGGATCAACCGCCGCGCCCCGGCACTCAAATGACCGAGCTCTTTTTTCTCATCAAGATGCTGTGTTTTATGGCTAACGCGCTCAGGCAGCTCGTTCATCCATTGATGGTAACGTCCACGAATATTCTGCAGACCTGAAAATGCCCGCCTGCGCGGTTTCGGCGTTTCTTTGCGCGATGTACCGATCAGTAACCAGCATGTTTGAATGAGATAACGGACCGGGTCCAGCGGACGCGGACGCGAGGCGTTGATATGCGGATACAGGTTTTTATGTTCTGCGCGAATACGCTGCCAGCGCGGGTGCTCCAGCGGAATAAAAATCCAGGCCAGGATCATCCAGAAACAGCCGAGCGTCGCGCTGAAAGCCGACGCACCGTGACGACGATAATCGCGATAACGCCCGATAAGCCGCGCGTTGACCGGCGGGATAAGCAACCACCGGGTCAGGATACTCATGATGCACTCCCGACTGGCGTTTTCAGCCCGGAGTAGTTCAACAGGCACCAGTTCGCCAGCGTCAGTATCTCTTCAGCCGCCAGCGCATCACTGCGATATTCACCTACTGGTTGCTTAGCCGCCAGGCATTCAGCCATCGCTTCATCACGATGAATGAGCATCGGCAGTAATCGGCGCTGGCTTTGCAACCAAAGCTGGTAAATATCGTCCTGAACCTGACTGCCAATACGGAAGTCATTAATCAAAATATGTGCGCCATCCGGCAGCGCTTGCTGATGCAGTCGGATATGGCAGTTGGCATCCACATTGACGATTGCCAGCGAGTGATCGCACAAACTCAGCAGCTGGTGGGTTATCTGCGAGGCATCACGCGGTAAGTCGATTAAAATCCACTGGTAACGCCCGCTGGCTTTTAGTTGCTGTAAGCCGGAGCAAATATCGCTCAGCCGGGTTTGCCAGTGCTGTGGATTTTCTTGTTCTTCAATGGATAACTGACCAAAAGGCAGCAAATCGAGCTGCGAGGTGTAGCGCAACCCAGCGTCACGCCAGTCCTGGCCATCCAGCATCGCTCTGGCCCAGCCCTGACGGTGGGTAAAATCAACATTAAATGACAGGCGCAACAAGTTGTCCGGGCAGGCATCGACCACCAGAACATTTTCTCCCAACATTTGTAATGACCAGGCTAATGCGGCGGTGATGGTTGTTGTCCCCACGCCTCCCCGCACCCCCTGCAATCCCAGTACGGCCATTCACCAATCCCCTACTTTTGTTGCGCAAACTCTGCCAGCAACGGCCAGCGTTTTAATGCCGCGGCCAACTGTTCGCGTTGGGAAATATCGGCATAATCAATATCAGGCAGTGAAAATGCCTGCTTTAACGCCACAATATCATTCTGGAAGATATAGCCTATCGCGGGATCAGGCAGAGTATCTGGTTCATTGTTATTCATTTTGCTTGATCCCTATGAAATAACCGTACCGTTCATGAGACAATTCTAACCGTGAGCATTTCGCCGGTTTATTGTTTACGGCGAGACGGGAATTTGCTCACTTTTTGACTTTCCGTTACGCAACAGAAAAAGTTAAAAACGAAAAGACTAAAATCACACGTCTTGTGACCTTCTAAATTGATTCACATGCTAAATCTGATAAGTTTTAATTTCAATGGTAGGTTTATTTCTTAGCTTTCGCTAGTAAACTGATAATCAGACAAAATGGTGACATGAGGGACATTGTGGACCCTGTATTCTCTATCGGTATCTCATCATTATGGGATGAGCTGCGACATATGCCAGCAGGCGGCGTCTGGTGGTTTAACGTCGATCGCCATGAAGATGCTATCAGTCTGGCGAATCAAACAATTGCATCCCAGGCTGAAACCGCACACGTCGCGGTCATTAGCATGGACAGCGATCCGGCGAAAATCTTTCAATTAGATGATTCTCAAGGGCCGGAAAAAATAAAATTATTTTCAATGCTAAATCATGAAAAAGGTCTATACTATTTGACCCGTGATTTGCAGTGTTCTATTGATCCCCATAATTACCTTTTTATTCTTGTTTGCGCAAATAACGCATGGCAAAACATTCCTGCCGAGCGGCTTCGCTCATGGTTGGATAAAATGAATAAATGGAGCAGGTTAAACCATTGTTCGCTTTTGGTAATTAATCCCGGAAATAATAACGATAAACAATTTTCATTGTTGCTTGAGGAATACCGTTCACTTTTTGGTCTTGCCAGTTTGCGTTTTCAGGGTGACCAACATTTGCTGGATATTGCCTTCTGGTGCAACGAAAAAGGGGTCAGCGCCCGTCAGCAGCTTAGCGTTCAGCAACAAAATGGTATCTGGACATTAGTTCAAAGCGAAGAGGCGGAGATCCAACCACGCAGCGACGAAAAACGCATTCTGAGTAATGTTGCTGTACTGGAAGGTGCGCCGCCGCTATCGGAACACTGGCAACTGTTCAACAATAACGAAGTCCTGTTCAATGAAGCCCGTACCGCTCAGGCGGCGACGGTGGTCTTTTCTTTACAGCAAAATGCGCAAATCGAGCCACTGGCCCGCAGCATTCATACCCTGCGTCGCCAGCGCGGTAGTGCGATGAAAATCCTCGTGCGGGAAAATACCGCTAGCCTGCGCGCCACCGATGAACGTTTGTTATTGGCCTGCGGTGCAAATATGGTTATTCCGTGGAATGCGCCACTCTCCCGTTGTCTGACGATGATCGAAAGCGTGCAAGGGCAGAAGTTTAGTCGCTATGTGCCGGAAGATATCACTACCTTGCTGTCAATGACCCAGCCGCTCAAACTGCGTGGTTTCCAGAAGTGGGATGTGTTCTGTAATGCCGTCAACAACATGATGAATAACCCTCTATTACCTGCCCACGGTAAAGGCGTTCTGGTTGCCCTACGTCCGGTACCGGGTATCCGCGTTGAACAAGCCCTGACGCTGTGTCGCCCTAACCGTACCGGCGATATCATGACCATTGGCGGTAATCGGCTGGTGCTGTTTCTCTCATTCTGTCGGATTAACGATCTGGATACCGCGTTGAATCATATTTTCCCATTGCCTACTGGCGACATTTTCTCAAACCGTATGGTCTGGTTTGAAGATGATCAAATCAGTGCCGAGCTGGTGCAGATGCGCTTGCTTGCCCCAGAACAATGGGGCATGCCGCTGCCTTTAACGCAAAGTTCTAAACCGGTCATCAATGCCGAGCACGATGGTCGCCACTGGCGACGAATACCAGAACCCATGCGACTGTTAGATGATGCTGTGGAGCGCTCATCATGATGACCATCAGCGATATCATTGAAATTATTGTCGTTTGCGCACTGATATTTTTCCCGCTGGGCTATCTGGCGCGGCACTCTTTGCGACGCATTCGCGACACCTTACGTTTGTTCTTTGCTAAACCTCGTTATGTTAAACCGGCCGGGACGTTACGCCGCACGGAAAAAGCCAGGGCAACCAAAAAATGACTCAATTTACACAAAATACCGCCATGCCTTCTTCCCTCTGGCAATACTGGCGCGGCCTTTCCGGCTGGAACTTCTATTTTCTGGTTAAGTTCGGCCTGTTGTGGGCGGGATATCTTAACTTCCATCCGCTCCTCAATTTGGTGTTTGCCGCGTTTCTGCTGATGCCCATTCCGCGCTACAGCCTGCATCGCTTGCGCCACTGGATTGCCCTGCCGATCGGCTTTGCTTTGTTCTGGCATGACACCTGGTTGCCTGGCCCGGAAAGCATAATGAGCCAGGGTTCGCAGGTGGCGGGGTTCAGTACCGATTATTTAATCGACCTTGTCACACGCTTTATTAACTGGCAGATGATTGGGGCCATTTTTGTTTTATTAGTGGCCTGGTTATTCCTGTCACAATGGATTCGCATTACCGTTTTTGTGGTTGCCATACTGCTATGGCTGAACGTACTTACCCTGGCGGGACCAAGTTTCTCCTTGTGGCCAGCCGGACAACCGACGACCACTGTAACAACGACGGGTGGTAACGCAGCGGCAACCGTTGCGGCGACGGGTGGCGCACCGGTAGTGGGTGATATGCCCGCACAAACTGCACCGCCAACAACGGCGAACCTTAACGCCTGGCTGAATAATTTCTATAACGCGGAGGCGAAACGTAAATCGACCTTCCCGTCTTCGCTGCCCGCTGATGCTCAGCCATTTGAACTACTGGTGATTAACATCTGTTCGCTTTCCTGGTCGGATATAGAAGCCGCCGGGTTGATGTCGCATCCACTGTGGTCGCATTTCGATATTGAGTTCAAGAACTTTAACTCCGCCACCTCCTACAGTGGCCCGGCGGCGATCCGTTTACTGCGCGCCAGCTGCGGGCAGACTTCGCACACTAATCTGTATCAACCGGCAAATAACGACTGCTATCTGTTTGATAACCTTTCGAAACTGGGCTTTACCCAGCACCTGATGATGGGGCATAACGGCCAGTTCGGCGGTTTTTTGAAAGAAGTTCGCGAAAATGGCGGCATGCAGACTGAATTGATGGATCAAACAAATCTGCCGGTTATTTTGCTGGGCTTTGATGGTTCGCCGGTTTATGACGATACCGCCGTGCTTAACCGCTGGCTGGACGTTACCGAAAAAGATAAAAATAGCCGTAGTGCCACGTTCTACAACACGCTTCCACTGCATGACGGCAACCATTATCCGGGGGTCAGCAAAACAGCGGATTACAAAGCGCGGGCGCAGAAATTCTTTGATGAACTGGACGCCTTCTTTACTGAACTGGAGAAATCGGGTCGTAAAGTGATGGTGGTCGTGGTGCCGGAACACGGCGGCGCGCTGAAGGGCGACAGAATGCAGGTATCTGGCCTACGTGATATCCCTAGCCCGTCTATCACCGACGTCCCCGTTGGGGTGAAATTCTTCGGCATGAAGGCACCACATCAGGGGGCACCGATTGTCATTGACCAACCGAGCAGCTTCCTGGCTATCTCCGATCTGGTGGTTCGCGTTCTTGATGGCAAGATTTTCACCGAAGACAATGTTGACTGGAAAAAACTCACCAGTGGGTTGCCACAAACAGCACCGGTCTCCGAGAACTCAAATGCAGTAGTTATTCAATACCAGGATAAACCGTACGTTCGCCTGAACGGCGGCGACTGGGTGCCTTACCCGCAGTAAGCACGAAAAAGGCCGCAGAGTTTCACCCCTGCGGCCTGGTCCGGGCGCAAATTGCCATTACGGCAGCCTGACGCCCGCATGACACGTTACTTCCGCTTGTTCAGCCAGTTCACGATCATACTGGCAAGAATGCCAGCAATGACCGGAGCCGCTAAATCATGCCAGAAGGCCATGCCCAGTTCTGCGAGCGTCATATAGCCGCCTGTGTTGTAATGACAACGTTTCGCGGCTATTCTTGAGTTGTTCAGGTTCAAGAATGGCCCCCGTGATGTTGTCAGGTGCATACCTGCAACGTGCGGGGGTTTTCTCTCTCCAGCAACCAATGCCACCAGGGATAAAGCCCCCGCAACATTGCGCCTCACCGGAACCCTTCCGGCTTGCCGCTGATTCTACGACTGTTTTTCTGTTCCGGAATCCGTCACGTCTTCACTCTGTGCTGCGCATTCCGCAGAATATTATCCGCTTGCAACCGTTGCATTTTTCTTACGAAAAAGGCCGCAGAGTTTCACCCCTGCGGCCTGATCCGGGCGCAAATTGCCATTACGGCAGCCTGACGCCCGCATGGCACGTTACTTCCGCTTGTTCAGCCAGTTCACGATCATACTGGCAAGAATACCAGCAATGACTGGAGCCGCTAAATCATGCCAGAAGGCCATGCCCAGTTCTGCGAGCGTCATATAGCCGCCTGTATTGTAATGACAACGTTTCGCGGCTATTCTTGTATTGTTTGGATGCAAGAATGGCCCCCGTGGTGTTGTCAGGTGCATACCTGCAACGTGCGGGGGTTTTCTCTCTCCAGCAACCAATGCCACCAGGGATTAAGCCCCCGCAACATTGCGCCTCACCGGAATCCTTCCGGCTTGACGCTGATTCTACGACTGTTTTTCTGTTCCGGAATCCGTCTCATCTTCACTCTGTGCTGCGCATTCCGCAGAATATTATCCGCTTGCAACCGTTGCATTTTTCTTACGAAAAAGGCCGCAGAGTTTCACTCCTGCGGCCTGGTCCGGGCGCAAATTGCCATTACGGCAGCCTGACGCCCACATGACACGCTACTTCCGCTTGTTCAGCCAGTTCACGATCATACTGGCAAGAATGCCAGCAATGACCGGAGCCGCTAAATCATGCCAGAAGGCCATGCCCAGCTCTGCGAGCGTCATATAGCCGCCTGTGTTGTAATGACAACGTTTCGCGGCTATTCTTGAGTGGTCTAGGTTCAAGATTAGCCCCCGTTATGTTGTCAGGTACATACCTGCAACGTGCGGGGGTTTTCTCTCTCCAGCAACCAATGCCACCAGGGATAAAGCCCCCGCAACATTGCGCCTCACCGGAACCCTTCCGGCTTGCCGCTGATTTTACGATTGCTTTTTACTGTCAGCACCCGGCAATCTTCCTCATTGCGCGATGCCTTCCAGCTTAATTTCTTTATTTGCAATAGTTGCAGTTCATATCCGGGCTGACTCCAGACTGGTAGTGAAATGCGCAATTTTGTAGAATTGCGCCTCCTCGCGACCTCCCCAGTGAATCTGTTGCCTCATTTTTTACATACTGCGTATTCGACTTCTCCACCTGTTGCGCAAGAGAAACTGGGTTTATTCATTTTTGCGAGGCCGACTTCTTTCTGGACAGGACTTTATGCAGCACAACACACTATCGAAACACAATCAGAAATTGCCGTTTACACGCTACGACTTCGGCTGGGTTTTATTATGCATAGGCATGGCGATTGGTGCCGGAACCGTGCTGATGCCAGTACAAATTGGCTTGAAGGGAATTTGGGTATTTATTACCGCAGCGATCATTGCTTATCCTGCCACCTGGGTAGTGCAGGACATTTATTTAAAAACCCTTTCTGAAAGCGATTCCTGTAATGACTACACCGATATTATCAGTCATTACCTGGGGAAGAACTGGGGAATTTTCCTCGGGGTTATCTACTTTTTGATGATTATCCACGGGATTTTTATCTACTCTCTCTCCGTGGTTTTCGACAGCGCCTCGTACCTGAAAACCTTCGGTTTAACCGATGCCGATCTTTCACAATCTCTACTTTATAAAGTCGCTATTTTCGCCGTACTGGTGGCGATTGCGTCTGGTGGTGAACGATTACTGTTTAAGATTTCTGGGCCAATGGTGGTGGTCAAAGTAGGGATTATTGTCGTGTTCGGTTTTGCGATGATCCCGCACTGGAATTTCGCCAATATAACCGCCTTCCCGCAAGCCTCCGTCTTTTTCCGCGATGTCCTGCTTACCATTCCATTTTGCTTCTTTTCTGCGGTATTTATTCAGGTACTTAACCCAATGAATATTGCCTATCGTAAACGGGAAGCAGATAAAGTACTGGCAACCCGGCTCGCGCTGCGTACCCACCGAATTAGTTATATCACGCTCATCGCGGTGATCCTGTTTTTTGCCTTTTCGTTTACCTTCTCAATTAGCCACGAAGAAGCCGTTTCTGCCTTTGAACAAAATATCTCGGCACTGGCGCTGGCCGCGCAGGTGATCCCTGGACATATCATTCATATCACCTCTACGGTGCTGAATATCTTTGCCGTACTGACCGCATTCTTTGGCATTTATCTCGGTTTCCACGAGGCTATTAAAGGCATTATTCTCAATCTGTTAAGCCGAATTATTGATACCAAGAAAATTAACTCACGCATGCTGACTCTGGCGATCTGCGCTTTTATCGTCATTACGTTGACGATTTGGGTTTCGTTTCGTGTATCGGTGCTGGTGTTCTTTCAGTTGGGAAGCCCGTTATATGGCATTGTGTCGTGCCTCATTCCGTTTTTCCTGATCTATAAAGTCGCACAACTGGAAAAACTTCGCGGATTTAAAGCCTGGCTGATTCTGCTGTACGGCATTTTGCTATGCTTGTCGCCACTGTTGAAGCTGATTGAGTAAACCGGAGCACAAGGCTCCGGTTTTGAACATTACCGCTGCGGATTTTCATCCTGATCAACGGCAAAGCAGGCCACCAGTTGACCGCCGTAATCTTTCAGTGCTGGCTGCAACTGGGTGCAGGGGCCGAAGCGTCGACGACAGCGGGCGTTGAAGGCGCAACCCGGCGGTGGATTGAGCGGGCTTGGCAGTTCACCGGTGAGCTTGATGCGCTCGCGGCGATCGTCCGGGTTCAGGCGCGGCGTCGCGGAGAGCAGCGCCTGAGTGTAAGGATGACGCGGGTTATTGAAGATTTGGTCCTTTGTCCCCTTCTCCACGCAGCGGCCCAGGTACATCACCATCACTTCATCGGCAATGTGCTCCACAACCGACAGGTCGTGCGAGATAAAGACATAAGAAAGCCCCAGTTCCTGCTGCAAATCCATCATCAGATTCAGCACCTGCGCACGCACTGAGACGTCCAGCGCAGAAACCGGCTCATCGGCAATCACCACATCCGGGTCGAGCATCAGACCACGGGCAATAGCGATACGCTGACGTTGTCCGCCGGAGAACATATGCGGATAGCGGTCATAGTGCTCGGTTTTCAGGCCGACTTTCGCCATCATCGACAGGGCTTTTTCCCGACGCTGTTCTTTGCTTAAGCTGGTGTTAATAAGCAGCGGCTCTTCGAGAATTTGCCCAACTTTTTTACGCGGATTCAGCGAACCGTAAGGGTTCTGGAAGACAATCTGGATTTTCTGCCGACGCAGCTTCTGCGCCTGCGGATCGTGCTTGAGCAGATCCTGCCCCTGGTAATACAGCTCACCACCGGTGGGCGTTTCGATCATCGTCAGCAACCGACCGAGGGTCGATTTACCGCAGCCAGATTCGCCCACTACTGCCAGCGTTTTGCCACGTTCAAGGTTAAACGAAACGCCATCCAGCGCTTTAACCAGACGTTCCGGCGCGAACATGCCTTTCTTCACCGGATAATGTTTTTTCAGGTCGATAGCCTGCAACAGCGGTTGTTGCAGGGTGGCCTCTTGCGTACTCATAGTGTCGGCCTCCCGGCATCATCAAGTGGGTAATGGCATTTGGACTGACGCCCGTCAGCGAGCATATTCAGCGCCGGTTCTTCAGCGCGACATCTGTCAGTGGCATAGGGGCAGCGCGGGTTAAGCAGGCAGCCGTTCGGGCGGTCGTACTTGCCGGGAACGACACCTGGCAACGACGCCAGACGTTCTTTGTCCTGAGCAAATTCTGGCAGCGCACGCAGCAATGCCTGAGTATACGGGTGACGCGGCGCATGGAAGATGGCGTGCGCATCACCGGTTTCCACCACCTGGCCTGCATACATCACGATGATTTTATGTGCCGCTTCCGCCACCAGCGCCAGGTCATGGGTAATTAACACCAGCGCCATGTTCTCTTTCTGCTGTAGCTCCAGCAGTAGTTCGATGATTTGCGCCTGAATGGTCACGTCCAGCGCAGTGGTTGGTTCATCGGCAATCAGCAGTTTTGGCCGACAGGCAATCGCCATGGCGATCATCACGCGCTGGCTCATGCCGCCGGAAAGCTGATGCGGGTAAACATCCAGACGCGATGCCGGATCGGGAATACCGACCTGATTCAGCAGGTCAATCGCTCGCTGACGGCGGGTACTTTTGTTGCCGCCCTGATGCACCTTAATCGCTTCCATAATCTGGAAACCCACGGTGTAGCACGGGTTAAGGCTGGTCATCGGGTCCTGGAAGATCATCGCCACTTCGGCACCCACCAGGTTGCGGCGCTCTTTTTCTGAGATACGCTGCAAATCCTGGCCGTTAAACTCCAGTTTTTCTGCCATTACGCGGCCCGGATAATCAATCAGCCCCATAATCGCCAGTGAACTGACCGACTTACCGGAGCCGGACTCACCCACAATCCCGACCACTTCGCCCTGTTTTACGCTGTAGCTGATGCGGTCTACGGCGCGGAACGGCGCGCTTTCGTCGCCGAAATGCACCGATAATTTATCTACATTTAATAACGCCATCTCGAACCTCTTACTGCTTCAGTTTGGGATCGAGCGCGTCACGCAGACCGTCACCCATCAGGTTAAATGCCAGCACCGTCAGCAGGATCGCCAGACCCGGGAAGGTCACGACCCACCAGGCGCTTTGCGCGAACTGCAACACGTCGGAGAGCATGGTGCCCCACTCAGGCGTTGGCGGCTGTGCCCCCATGCCGAGGAAACCAAGAGCAGCCATATCGAGAATGGCGTTAGAGAAACCGAGCGACGCCTGAACAATCAGCGGCGCAAGGCAGTTCGGGAAGATGTTAATAAACATCTGACGCATCGCCCCGGCACCCGCCACGCGAGACGCGGTGACGTAATCGCGGTTAACTTCCACCAGCACGGCGGCGCGGGTTAAGCGCACATAGTGCGGCAAGGCAACGAAGGTCAGTGCCAGCGCGGCGTTACCAATCGACGGGCCGAAAATTGCCACCAGCACCAGCGCCAGCAGCAGACTTGGCAGCGCCAGCATGATATCGACCACGCGCATAATGATGTTATCGACCAGGCCGCCAAAGTAACCGGCGATCAGGCCGAGAATAACGCCCATAATCAGCGATAACACAACTACCAGACAGCCAACCAGCAGCGACAGGCGCGCACCGTACATCAGGCGCGACAGCACATCACGGCCTACGTCATCGGTGCCCAGCAAGTGCGCCATGCTGCCGCCTTCCTGCCAGGCTGGCGGGGCGAGCAGTGCATCGCGGAACTGTTCCGCCGGGTTATAGGGTGCAATCCAGTTGGCAAAGATCGCGATGAACAGCACGATGACGACGTAAACCAGCCCGACGACCGCACCTTTGTTGCGTTTAAAATAGTGCCAGAACTCCTGTAACGGGGTCATCGGCACCGGTGCGCTAATCACTTTATTTTCAGTAACCTGTGACATGATGTCCCCTTACTTCTTATGACGAATACGCGGGTTCACCACGCCGTACAGCAGATCGACCAGCAAGTTGACGAGGATAATCATCGTCGCCACCAGCAATACGCCGCCCTGCACTACCGGATAGTCGCGGCGTTGCAGTGCGTCAATCAACCAGCGTCCCAGACCGGGCCACGAGAAGATGGTTTCGGTCAGAATCGCCCCCGCCAGCAATGTTCCCACCTGCAGGCCGATAACGGTCACCACCGGCAGCATCGCGTTACGCAGCGCATGGACGATAATCACCCGCATGCGGGTTAGCCCTTTGGCGCGCGCGGTGCGGATGTAATCCTCGCCCAGCACTTCCAGCATCGAGGAGCGTGTCATACGCACAATGACCGCCAGCGGAATAGTACCCAGCACAATGGCAGGCAAGATCATATGGGCGACGGCATCGATAAAGTTGCCGTCTTCACCCCAGATGGCGGTGTCGATTAGCATAAAACCGGTTAACGGATTGGAGTCATCGAGGAACACCATATCGCTCACGCGACCGGAGACGGGCGTCAGGTTCCAGTGCACCGAAACCAGCATGATCAGCATCATGCCCCACCAGAAGATCGGCATCGAGTAGCCGGTCAGCGCCAGGCCAACCGCTGTGTGATCGAAAATGGAACCGCGTTTAACCGCAGCCAGCACACCAACCGGAATACCGACTGCCGTAGCAAAAATCATCGCGCAGACGCCAAGTTCCAGCGTGGCCTGAAAGCGCGGCACGAACTCTTCCCATACTGGAATTCGGCTTTTCATTGAAATGCCTAGATCGCCGTGCATTACGCCCCAAATGTAATGGAGATACTGCTGCCACATCGGTTTATCTAAGCCGAGTTCAGCCAGCAGCTGCGCGTGACGCTCAGGGGAGATCCCACGTTCGCCTGCCATGATCATCACCGGATCGCCCGGGATCATGTGGACAAAGGCAAATGTGAGAAGGGTAATACCGATAAACGTGGGGATGACGAGTCCCAAACGTCGGAGAATAAACTGCAACATAACCCGGATTCTCTATAGTGACCCGCAGCCTGGAACTGCGTGTCTGTATTGCTCACAAATCAATTCCCGCCCTTGTCGGACAGAGAATGAAGTATTGCTGCCGGATGGCGCTGCACGCAGAGGCACAGCGCCACCGGGTATACAGATTGTTGACAAAGTGCGCTTTGTTTATGCCGGATGCGGCGTTAACGCCTTATCCGGCCTACAAAATCGTGCAAATTCAATACATTGCAGAATTTTCGTAGGCCTGATAAGCGGAGCACATCAGGCAGTTTTGCCTTTGCCATCAGTCTTGTATGGCTTTTAATTATTCGATAGAGACGTTTTCGAAGTGATGTTTGCCTAATGGATCAACCACATAGCCTTTGACTTCTTTGCGTACCGGTTCAAACACGGTGGAGTGAGCGATGATCAGTGCCGGAGCCTGATCGTGCATCACCACCTGCGCTTGCTTGTACAGTTCAACGCGTTTGTTATGGTCGTCGGTAGCACGCGCCGGTTGAATCAGATCTTCAAACGGTTTGTAGCACCATTTTGAGTAGTTAGAACCTTGTTCAGAGGCGGCGCAGCTGAACAGGGTGGCGAAGAAGTTATCCGGGTCCCCGTTATCGCCAGTCCAGCCCATCATTACCGTCTGATGTTCGCCATCTTTCGCACGCTTGAGGTACTCACCCCATTCGTAGGTGACGATTTTGGCCTGCACGCCCACTTTCGCCCAGTCTGCCTGAATCATCTCCGCCATGCGGCGAGCGTTCGGGTTATACGGACGTTGTACCGGCATCGCCCACAGGTCGATGGAGAAACCTTTTTCCAGACCCGCTTCTTTCAGCAAGGCTTTCGCTTTTTCAGGATCGTAGGTGTAATCCTGAACGTCGTCGTTATAGCCCCACATGGTTGGCGGGATCAGGTTTTTCGCTGATACACCCGCGCCCTGATAAACCGCTTTGATGATCGCGTCTTTGTTCACCGCGTAGGTCAGTGCCTGGCGAACTTTCACGTCATCCAGCGGTTTTTTCTGCACGTTATACGAGAGGTAGCCGACGTTCAGCCCCGGCATTTCCATCAGGTTGATGGATTTATCCTGCTTCATGCGAGCGATATCTGCCGGGTTCGGGTACGGCATCACCTGGCATTCATTCTTCTGCAATTTCGCGTAACGCACGGAAGCATCAGGGGTAATAGAGAAGACCAGCGTATCGATCTGCGGTTTGGTGCCCCAGTAGCCATCAAACGCTTTGTAGCGGATACGGGAATCTTTTTGGTACTGCTGTAACTGGAATGGACCGGTTCCGATTGGGTTGAGGTCCAGTTTTTCCGGTGTACCGGCTTTCATCATCGCATCAGCATATTCTTTTGACAGAATAGAGGCGAAGTCCATTGCCAGATCAGCGAGGAACGGCGCTTCCGGGCGAGTCAGCACGAACTGAACTGTGTTGTCGTCCACCTTTTTCACTTCGCTGATCAGCTCCGGCAAGCCCATGCCTTCGAAGTATTCGTAGCTACCGCCAGAAACTTTATGGTACGGGTTTTGCGCGTTTTTCTGACGATCGAACGAGAACACCACGTCATCGGCGTTCAGTTCGCGCGTCGGTTTGAATTCTTTATTGTCATGCCACTTCACACCTTTACGCAGATGGAAGGTATAGGTTTTACCGTCTTCGCTGACTTCCCACTTTTCAGCGAGGCCCGGGATCACTTCAGTGGTGCCGATTTTAAATTCAACCAGGCGGTTATAAAGCGGTACGGAAGAGGCGTCATAGGTGGTGCCGGAGGTAAACAGCTGCGGGTTAAACCCTTCCGGAGATCCTTCTGAGCAATAAACCAGAGTTTTAGCCTGAACACTTGCTGCGACGGTCATAGCCACCAGGCTGAGACCAAGCTTCAGCATCCCTGACTTTTTCAAGGAAATACGCATTATTCTGCTCCAATTGTGATGTTTGTTGTTTTAACCCTTTGCAGTGGGTTGTCGCTGCCTGACCTTTTTTGTTTTTTGCCCGGTCGGGTCAACGTTATGAGGTGGGGATGCCGTACTAATTAACATCAGTGTAACAGTGCGGATCCTCCATAAAATGCCCCTCGTGACCTACAATCTGTCAACAGAATGTGAAAACGTCAATACAGCCAACCGGGATTTACACCAACGGTGAGAATCCACAAACAAAGATTAAAAAAACTTCAAACAGCTATTTGCAGCAGAGAAATTTGTGCTACTCCAACATGACCAGAACAATCAGCTTAATATTTAGCAACATTTGGTGATTAAGTTTTATGCATTTAATGAAAAAAATCTGAGGAAAAGGTGGATATCTGAGCGATTAATACCATGAACGCTAAAACGCACAGCGGAAAATGCCAGGGTCAGCCATAAGTAACGCAAAAAAAGATTTAAGCAAATATAAAAAAAGACAATGGTTTCTGTCACAAATCCGTTAATGGATAGTGAGATATGGGGCGCAAATTTGGCAGGGAAATGTGTGGCGTGTAGGTCGAATAAGGCGTTCACGCCGCATCCGACAATAAGTGCGGTGCCGTTGCCTGATGCGACGCTGACGCGTCTTATCAGGCCTACGTCGAGTCGAACCTCCCCGCCCCCGGAGGTTCTCATCCTCATGAGCTACAAATGCAAAAAAGCCTGCTCGTTGAGCAGGCTTTTCGAATTTGGTCGGTGATAGAGGATTACTCGCCACTTCGTGGCTCGCCCTGCGGGCCGTTGCTGGCGCAACGTTCTCTCGCTTCGCTCGAGTCGAACCTCCCCGCCCCCGGAGGTTCTCATCCTCATGGGCTTCAAATGCAAAAAAGCCTGCTCGCTGAGCAGGCTTTTCGAATTTGGTCGGTGATAGAGGATTCGAACCTCCGACCCCTTCGTCCCGAACGAAGTGCGCTACCAGGCTGCGCCAATCACCGAATGCGGGGCGCATCTTACTGCGCAGATACGCCCTCGTCAATCCCTTAATAGCAAAATGCCTTTTGATCGGCGAGAAAGTCAGCAGGCCGCTTAGTTAGCCGCTGCCACTTTTGTCTGCGGGATGTGACACCAGTTGTTGTTTTCGTTAATTCCACCATCCGGTGAAGTATAGCCAAGACAACCCATGATGGTGTCGTACAGCTCTACATGACGGCGTGGCACTTTCATGTCGGCTTCTTTTTTCAGCTGCGCAAATGCCTGAGCATTGGCCGGATTTTCCAGATATTTATCTGACATCCAGACCATCATCGGTACGCGGAACTGCTCCGGCGGTGCCAGTTCACGCGGCGTGCCGTGCAGGTGCTCGCGTTCATTAATTGACTCACCGTGGTCAGCTGCGTAGAACACAATCGCTTTCTTATCGCGAACCTGATCAATCACGCTGGAGATAAAGTGATCCACATAGGTCACCGAGTTGTCATAGGAGTTGATCATCTGCGCTTTGGTACAGCCGCTATCAACACCAATACATTCCGGCTTCCACTGCGCGAAGCTACGCGGATAACGCTGGGTGTAGTTAAAATGCGAACCTTTGGTATGCAGAATGATCAGATGCTTACCATCCGGGTTGCGCCCTAGCGATTGCTGCATTTCGTCTACCAGCAACATATCATCTACCGGCTTGCCACGATTACGTGGCTCCGCACCAATCTGCTCACGATAAGCAATGTTGTCCGCCATCGTGTTGCTGTAGAACCACATTTCGCTCTGCATAGCGTAGAGGTCAGAACTGAATCCTAACTGCTTCAGAACCGCGAAAATGTTCTGTTCTTTTAATGTGCGCTGCGGATTATCTTCCGCGCCCCCCTGACGTACAAACATGCAACGCAGTGAGAGTTTGGTTGCGGTATCACAGGAGTAACCACGGAACGCCGCCAGATTTTTCTCCTGGGCCAGTTTCGGCGTGGTATTACGCTCATAGCCGAAAATGCCCATATGGTCCCAACGCGTGGTTTCACCGATGATAAACACGACATAAGTGTCATCAACGTTTTGCGGTGCCTGATAAGTGAATTTCTTCGCCGGATTAAGCAATGAATTATTATCGGAAGATTCATCGACCCGCGCCCAGGCATACAGCCCCAACGCAGAAAGCCAGTTTGATGGCAGATAAGAGTTCGCTACGACACCGCCATAACTCGGCAAATCAACGCCGGTCGCCCTCTCCACTTTCTTCTGCTGGATATCCAGCAAACGAATCGGTGCCCAAACCATAATACCCGCCAGTACGACGACCGCCAGGCTGCGAATACGCTGCCCTGGGGTTCGCAGTTGTCGGAGCAAGGTGTAGCGACAGCGGTTATTCCAGATAAGGATAAGAGGCAATGCACTAACGGCGATTAACCAGAGAATAAAGTTCAGACCAACAACTTCTTTTGACAGGTCGATATCGGTGGTCATGACGGAAGCGATGATGCCATAACCAATGACCACATTAAGGAAGGTCATGTAATAGCTGGCACCTGCGGAAAAGAGCACCACCAGCGACGCCAGAATACGCCAGCTGCGGCGGCCAAACAGCGATAGAAGACGTAGTAAAAAGAAGGTCACCAGTACGGTGGCGGCCAGTTCAACAACAGCAGAAACGCCTTTCCAGACGGTAAAATCGTGCGCATAGCTGCCGAAGCGGCGATAAAAAACCGCGCCATTCATAAAAAGGCCAATATAGATTGCAAGCAAAAAGCTCAGCTTCTGCTGTGTAATCGATTTGATGTATCTCATGCAAACAAACCCTGGACAAACAGGTGATAACACCCTGCTTAGCGGCTTTTCAGGCCCGGCAGGGGAAAAGTGCGGAGGTAGTCAGATAAGTAAAATCTACACGCGCGAATAAGTAGACCACAGCAAAGCGAAAAAGTGTGGGGAAAGAGTGTGCATGAAGCACAAATTTACAAAAATGCAAGTTTGAAAAGAGACTTTAGCGTTACAAAAAGCAGTAAAAAGGGCCAGTTAACTGGCCCAAATTTTACGAGTCATTGTTTATACATTTCGTTGATGCGTTTGATGCACACGGAAGCTGAAGCCCAGTAGCTCGCGGCTGAGCATTAAAGGGAGCCATGCGCCTCACGCAACATTTTCTGCTCTGGCTGACGAATCGTCGTAGAAAGCGCCAATGACAGAATCAGCAGGGCGAAAATCACGTAGAAGGTCACATAGAAACCGCCAAACAGTGAGGCGATAATCGAACCAAAAATGCTACCGATACCGAAACCGAGGTAAATCACACCGTAGTTTTTCGCCAGGTTATTGAGGCCGAAGAACTCACTGACCAGTGACGGAAAGACGGTAATAGTGCCGCCAAAGTTAAATGCCACGCAGGCAATCGCTGCAAAGAACGTCACTGCATTCAGTGGTGCAAACAGCAGGGCCGCCATACCCACTAGCGAAATCACCTGACCAATGGTGATAACACGGATACGGGCGATTTTGTCAGACAGTATCCCCAGAACCAGACGACCTGAAAGGTTGGCGATGGAAATAACAGTGACTGCATTAGCTGCGGAAACCACATCAAGGTGTGCCAGACTTTGGGCGATATCTTTCGCTACCCCAATCACGTACAGGCCGCTCATGCAGGCAGTCAGGAACATTACCGCTAACATCCAGTACTGCGGTTTACGCATCGACTCTGCCAGCGTGTAATCTTTCTCCACCACACCATTGCTGGTTTTCACTTCCTGTTTTGGTGCGTCTTTCATTAACGTTGCGCCGAAAACAATCATCACCAGCGCAATCGCTCCCCAAATCACAAAGGTTTTTTCCAGACCCACCGTTTCCAGCAGCCGCGTGTCGATAAATTTGAAACCCAGGCTACCCAGACCATAAGAACCGATAGCGAACGCGGATATCAGACCTTTACGCTCCGGGAACCACTTCACGCAGTTAGAGAGCGTCAGCAGGTAACCCGCGCCATCCGCCAGACCGACCAGCACACCGGCGCTTAACCACAGCATCATCAGGTTGTCAGAATGCGCGGTCAGGAAGAAGCCTAATCCCAGCAAAATGCCGGAAGCCATGGTGACGCGTTTAACGCCAAAACGTTCCTGTAATTTGCCCGCAACAGAAGATGAAATTGCCAGCCCCAGACTTAACAAGCCGAAAGAGAAAGCGACCTGGCTTACCGGCGCATCCAGCTTGGCGGAAAGCGCGCCATTAAACAGGCTCCAGGTATAAACCGACCCCAGCGCAAACTGGGTAATGATTGTACCGATGAGTGTCAGCCAGCGGGTACGCTGATAATTTGAAGGTGTCATGGCAGTATTCCTGCAGTAATAAAAAGGAAAAATCTCTGCCGACAACCATAACGAAGTGCACTTTATGCCTGGGGAAAAACGGCATGAAATGCCATCAGAACGGAATGAAATGCCTTAGTTCAGGAATGAATGACGCGACAATTATTCACCAAATTTATTATTTGGTAAGTTAGCACCCACTATCGCCACAACTGTTGTTATTCAATGGTTTCAATTGTGACTGTAACGTTAAAATCTGGCGCTAACCCCCATCGTATACAGATAGTCGCTATTATTAGTGGTATTTTCTGCCTGAGTTAGCGCGGCATAGGCGGCAATATTTTGATTGAGCAACATATCAGCGCCTACGGTGACATCCAGCCAGTTGCCGTTCTGGTTTGTCGCCGTCATCCGGCTCAGGCCTGATTGCGCCTTCCAGATATTCTCGCCAAATTGCTGGTTATAGCTGATTTGCGCCCAGGGTCGGAGATCGCCAAGCCGGGAGTCAACACGCCAGCCTAAGCTACTCACGCTGGCATGCCATAACGGATCGGTCAGCGTGGTAGTACTGTCGCCAAACTCGTTATACATCGAGGTGGTTGTGCCATCGTAATGTAATGCCGCGACCGGGCCGGTTGTAACCTGTTCATATAAAGGAAAATTCCAGCCCATACTCATACTGCTGGTCACATCCACAGGAGTTTCTTCCGCCAGATTGACTTCCAGTCCCAGCGCCCTTTGGCTACTTTGAATACGTTGCGACAAAATATCGTTGTAATCAGGTTGATGATCACTATCCCAGGTGTAACGCTCTGTGGAATGTCCGGGTTGCGTATCAACGATATATTCTTGTTGCCAGGCGTAAGCTGTGTTGAGAAAAAAGGCACTGATTACCACGCTCGCCAGCAGGCTTAGCTGCCAGCGACCACCGCTTTTTTTTATGATCATTAACACGACTCCAGGGAAGAGCCGAATTCGGCAATATTATTGTCATTGTATGAAGGATATCGGGCATAGTAGCCCTGTATTAAATATTGACTTTTTCACCGATGCGTCAAGAAAAGCGGCTGAAATTTTTACGATCGGGTACATAGCGAGGGAAAGTATGGAACGTTGCGGCTGGGTGAGTCAGGACCCGCTTTATATTGCCTACCATGATAATGAATGGGGCGTGCCTGAAACTGACAGTAAAAAACTGTTCGAAATGATCTGCCTTGAAGGGCAGCAGGCTGGGTTATCGTGGATCACCGTCCTCAAAAAACGCGAAAACTATCGCGCCTGCTTTCATCAGTTCGATCCGGTGAAGGTCGCAGCAATGCAGGAAGAGGATGTCGAAAGACTGGTACAGGACGCCGGGATTATCCGCCATCGAGGGAAAATTCAGGCAATTATTGGTAATGCGCGGGCGTACCTGCAAATGGAACAGAACGGCGAACCGTTTGCCGACTTTGTCTGGTCGTTTGTAAATCATCAGCCACAGGTGACACAAGCCACAACGTTGAGCGAAATTCCCACATCTACGTCCGCCTCCGACGCCCTATCTAAGGCACTGAAAAAACGTGGTTTTAAGTTTGTCGGCACCACAATCTGTTACTCCTTTATGCAGGCATGTGGGCTGGTGAATGATCATGTGGTTGGCTGCTGTTGCTATCCGGGAAATAAACCATGATTCGGGAAGCGCAACGTTCAGAACTCCCCGCGATCCTCGAACTGTGGCTGGAAAGTACAACCTGGGGGCATCCCTTTATAAAAGCGAATTACTGGCGTGACTGCATTCCGCTGGTGCGGGATGCCTATCTTGCCAACGCGCAAAACTGGGTCTGGGAAGAGGACGGTAAGCTTCTCGGTTTTGTCAGCATTATGGAAGGCCGATTTCTGGCAGCAATGTTTGTCGCACCGAAGGCCGTCAGACGCGGTATTGGTAAGGCGCTGATGCAGTATGTGCAGCAGCGCTATCCCCATCTGATGCTGGAGGTTTATCAAAAAAATCAACCGGCGATAGATTTTTACCGTGCGCAGGGTTTTCACATTGTCGATTGCGCATGGCAGGATGAAACCCAACTACCCACCTGGATTATGAGCTGGCCGGTGGTTCAAACGCTGTAAGTGTCAGTTCCGGACCGTTGTATTTTTCCAGCCATGCCAGCGCCGTATTACCCGCACAGCCATTCCCCAGCCGCGAGCTGGGGAGATCTTTGGTCAGCACGTTCACTGCGCCGTTTTTACAAATACCGTCAGCGGTTAAATCCAGATCCGGCCATGCCCCTTCGTGAATGCAAATCACGCCAGGTTTAATTCCCTCGCTAATGACCGCTCCGGCAAGGATCTGCCCACGGGAGTTCCACACCCGCACCATATCCCCTTCGGTTATGCCGCGCGCCTGAGCATCGTCAGGATGAATGGTGACAGGCTCACGGTTTGCTACCGCGTACAATTCGCGCAGAGAACTGTAATTCAGCTGGCTGTGCAGGCGGTGCGCCGGATGGGCAGAAAGTACCTGCAACTGTTCTGGTTCGGCATTGCCCTGCCATTCGTCCGGCTCCAGCCACATTGGATGCCCAGGGCAATCCGGGTAACCGTAATCGGCAATACGCTGTGAGAAGATTTCAATCTTGCCGCTGGCGGTTTTTAACGGATGCGCCAGCGGATCGCGGCAAAAATCAGCGAAGCGAATAAACCGCTCGCTGTCCGGGTTTTCCGGCATCTCAATTAACTGGTTGGCTTGCCAGAACTCAGCAAATGGCGGCAATTCAACCTGCTGGCTTGCCCCGCGCTGCCGGGCAACGTTATAAAACGTTTCCAGCCATTGCAGCTGACTTTTTCCTTCCGTAAACCGCGCATAGCCGCCCTTCTCCCAACGTTCACTCAACTCGGCAAAAACATCAAAATCATTACGCGCTTCATAGCGTGGCGGCACCACTTGCTTCATCGGCACCAGATGCTGATTACTGTAATCACCGGTCATGGTGAGATCATTACGCTCAAAAGAGGTAGTCGCAGGCAGAACGATATCCGCGTGTTTCGCCGCCGCCGTCCAGAAGCATTCAGAGATCACCACCAGCTCCGGTTTTTGCCAGGCACGGATCAGACGATTGGTATCCTGATGATGAGTAAAGTTGGCACCGCCCGCCCACCAGATAAAACGAATATCCGGGAAATGTCGGTTCATACCGTTGTGTTGATATGCGCCACCAGGGTTTTCCAGTGCTTCAACAATGCGGGCAACAGGGATTTTATCCACCGCATCGCAGCCACCCGGCAAGCTACCCTGCATGGAAGAGAGCACCGCAGAACGCCGCGTGGGGTTACCACCATTGGCAAAATGATAAGAAAGACCAAAACCGCCGCCGGGTGTGCCGATTTGCCCCAACATTGCCGCCAGCGTGACGATCATCCAGTGTTTTTGCTCACCAAACTGTTGGCGCTGCATTCCCCAGCCAGCCATCAGCATGGTCGTGTTTTGGTGGAAAAGAGCCGCCAGCTCGCGGATTTTCGCTGCGTTAACCCCACAAATCTCTGCCGCCCATTCGGCGTTTTTCGCTATTCCGTCACTCTCGCCCAGCAAATAAGAGGCGAAGACGGCATAACCTGTGGTGCAACGCGTCAGAAACGCTTCGTCGTGCCAACCATTTTCCACCAGCGTATGGGCGATCCCCAGCATCAGCGCAACATCGGTGCCCATGTGCGGTGCCACCCACTCCATTTTATCGCCAAAGAAATCGACGGTTTCCGATCGCATTGGATCAATACAGATCAGCTTTTTCCCGCTGTCACGCAGTGCGGAAAAGTAAGAAAGCCCCTGCTCATCAGATGCATTCCACGCAATTTTCAGCGTATTGAGTGGGTTAGCACTCCACAACACCACGACATCGCTATGTTCCAGCACCAGCGGCCAACTGGTTTGCTGTTGATAAACTTCGCTGCCACCCACGACATACGGCATGATCGCCTGTGCCGCACCGGTCGAATAATCCCCCAGATGCCCGATATAACCGCCTGCCAGCGCCATATAGCGTTGTAATAATGTCGAGGCCTTATGCAGCACGCCGTTTGAACGCCAGCCGTAGGAACCAGCAAAAATCGATGCCGGACCATAAGCCTCACGAATGCGTTTATGTTGTTGGTGAATAAGATCCAGCGCCTCATCCCAACTCACGCGAACAAATTCATCCTGCCCACGAATGCCTTGCGGGTTTTCCGGTGACGCGAGAAAGCCTTTGCGCACCATTGGAAATCGTACCCGTGTATTGCTGTGAACCTGGTCGCGAACCGCGCTCTGCAAGGAGTTTTCCATTCCTGTGGCTAACGCGCCATGCGAGCTAAACACGGTTTCGCCGTCGGTTTCAACCAGCATGGGCCCCCAATGGGCGGCAGTCAGAACGGAATATCGTGAGGATGAGTTGGCCAAACCGAAAACTCCTGAAAGGTTAGATGTATTGAGCAGTTAAATATTACTTACAAATTTCCGAGTATTCCCAGGAATAATCTTCATGTTCACGCGGCATAATCTCCCGCCACGGAACCCGTGGCAAAGAATAAAAAGGTTATTAAGGATTAACAATGAAGAAACGTGTTTATCTTATTGCCGCCGTAGTGAGTGGCGCTCTGGCGGTATCTGGCTGCACAACTAACCCTTACACCGGCGAACGCGAAGCAGGTAAATCTGCTATCGGCGCAGGTCTGGGCTCTCTCGTGGGCGCGGGTATTGGTGCGCTCTCTTCTTCGAAGAAAGATCGCGGTAAAGGCGCGCTGATTGGCGCAGCAGCAGGCGCAGCTCTGGGCGGCGGCGTGGGTTATTACATGGATGTGCAGGAAGCGAAGCTGCGTGACAAAATGCGCGGCACTGGTGTTAGCGTAACCCGCAGCGGGGATAACATTATCCTCAATATGCCGAACAATGTGACCTTCGACAGCAGCAGCGCGACCCTGAAACCTGCGGGCGCTAACACCCTGACCGGCGTGGCAATGGTGCTGAAAGAGTATCCGAAAACGGCGGTTAACGTGATTGGTTATACCGACAGCACGGGTGGTCACGACCTGAACATGCGTCTCTCCCAGCAACGTGCGGATTCCGTTGCCAGCGCGTTGATCACCCAGGGCGTGGACGCCAGCCGCATCCGTACTCAGGGCCTTGGCCCGGCTAACCCAATCGCCAGCAACAGCACCGCAGAAGGTAAGGCGCAAAACCGCCGTGTAGAAATTACCTTAAGCCCGCTGTAATCCCTTTCATGCCAGGTGATGCAGAAATCACCTGGCATTCTTCAGTTTTCCTTCATCATATTTCAGGCTAAGGTGATCGCCTTATCAGTGAATGGAGAGAAGCATGAAGCCGTCCGTTATCCTCTACAAAGCCTTACCTGATGATTTACTGCAACGCCTGCAAGAGCATTTCACCGTTCACCAGGTGGCAAACCTCAGCCCACAAACCGTCGAACAAAATGCAGCAATTTTTGCCGAAGCTGAAGGTTTACTGGGTTCAAACGAGAATGTTGATGCCGCATTGCTGGAAAAAATGCCGAAACTGCGTGCCACATCAACGATCTCCGTCGGCTATGACAATTTTGATGTCGATGCGCTTACCGCCCGAAAAATTCTGCTGATGCACACGCCAACCGTATTAACAGAAACCGTCGCCGATACGCTGATGGCGCTGGTGTTGTCTACCGCTCGTCGGGTTGTGGAGGTAGCAGAACGGGTAAAAGCAGGCGAATGGACCGCGAGCATAGGCCCGGACTGGTACGGCACTGACGTTCACCATAAAACACTGGGCATTGTCGGGATGGGACGGATCGGTATGGCGCTGGCACAACGTGCGCACTTTGGCTTCAACATGCCCATCCTCTATAACGCGCGCCGCCACCATAAAGAAGCAGAAGAACGCTTCAACGCCCGCTACTGCGATTTGGATACTCTGTTACAAGAGTCAGATTTCGTTTGCCTGATCCTGCCGTTAACTGATGAGACGCATCATCTGTTTGGCGCAGAACAATTCGCCAAAATGAAATCCTCCGCCATTTTCATTAATGCCGGACGTGGCCCGGTGGTTGATGAAAATGCACTGATTGCTGCATTGCAGAAAGGCGAAATTCACGCCGCCGGGCTGGATGTCTTCGAACAAGAGCCACTGTCCGTAGATTCGCCGTTGCTCTCAATGGCCAACGTCGTCGCAGTACCGCATATTGGATCTGCCACCCATGAGACGCGTTATGGCATGGCCGCCTGTGCCGTGGATAATTTGATTGATGCGTTACAAGGAAAGGTTGAGAAGAACTGTGTGAATCCGCACGTCGCGGACTAAGCCGCGACTGCGTGAAGTAAAGCCCGATAATCGCTCGGGCTTTTACTCTTTATTGGGTTGCAGTAACTGCTGTAGTCCAGGCCTGATTAAACGCCTGATGTTGTGCCGGTAATGGCGCAATCAGTTTGTTATATTCACTTGCCTGCTGTGAAGTCGGGAACTGGATGCCATTTGCGACAAAGCTCACCTGAGTACCTTGCTGAGCAATGTAGTCTCCAACCATCACCAGTTGTTGCGTGAAAGTTTGTGCAGCCGGAATCAACGGTTGCAATGCATCAGCTGGCGTCGTTACCACTTTGGTGAATGCCTGATCAAAGACCGGTTTCAAATCATCGGTCTGTTTTAGCGCAGAGTGCGCAGCATCGGCCTGCAACTTCGCATTTTGCAGTTGTTGCGCCAGCACACCCAGCGAACCGTTCATTTCACGCAGCGGACCGCTTTGCGTAACGTAATCCTGCGGTACGCGAATTGCGTTAACGCTGTCTACGACCGGGCGCAGACCGGAATCCATCGCCTGATTCACCTGCTGAGAATAACCATACAGAATCGCGTAATCAGAGACAAAAGGACCAAACTGTTTTTTCTGATCGGCAGTCAGGGTTGGTAGACGTTCACCGCTACGCATCACTGTATTCTGCAGGAAGTCGATAAACGCTTTACGCTGATCGCCTTCTTTATCAAAACACCCACTCAGGCTAACTACCATTAATAACGCCGCAAGAGGCGCAAACCAGCGAGAGCAGGACTTTCCTGTCGCCATTTTCTTACTCCTTTCACCCAAAAAAAGCGCACAACGACACACGCGTGTCTGACGTGACAAGGATAGTCCAGGACAGGCTTGCAGGATACCCTTTCTACGTAATCTTCCTGGTAAAATCATGGAGAAAATGAAACAAGGTTAATTTGTTGTTTCATTGTTAAAAAATGATAGTGCCGTTGCTTTTTTTGTAGCCAGAGATTTACGCCTTCGCAGAAGGTTAGATTTTCGAAATCTTTACAAACCAGGAGTGGTAAGAGATATATCGGCATTTATCAGATCGTTAGGTGGCTATAAGTCACGCTAAATGACTGGCTGAATCGAATCATAGCCAGAGCATGCCCTGACTTCACCCCGCTGTGTCTGCTTTTCCCGACTATTCTTAATGAGCTTCGATGCAATTCACGATCCCGCAGTGTGATTTGAGGAGTTTTCAATGGAATATAAAGATCCAATGCATGAGCTGTTGAGCAGCCTGGAACAGATTGTTTTTAAAGATGAAACGCAGAAAATTACCCTGACGCACAGAACAACGTCCTGTACCGAAATTGAGCAGTTACGAAAAGGGACAGGATTAAAAATCGATGATTTCGCCCGGGTTTTGGGCGTATCAGTCGCCATGGTAAAGGAATGGGAATCCAGACGCGTGAAGCCTTCAAGTGCCGAACTAAAATTGATGCGTTTGATTCAAGCCAACCCGGCATTAAGTAAGCAGTTGATGGAATAGACTTTTATCCACTTTATTGCTGTTTACGGTCCTGATGACAGGACCGTTTTCCAACCGATTAATCATAAATATGAAAAATAATTGTTGCATCACCCGCCAATGCGTGGCTTAATGCACATCAACGGTTTGACGTACAGACCATTAAAGCAGTGTAGTAAGGCAAGTCCCTTCAAGAGTTATCGTTGATACCCCTCGTAGTGCACATTCCTTTAACGCTTCAAAATCTGTAAAGCACGCCATATCGCCGAAAGGCACACTTAATTATTAAAGGTAATACACTATGTCCGGTAAAATGACTGGTATCGTAAAATGGTTCAACGCTGACAAAGGCTTCGGCTTCATCACTCCTGACGATGGCTCTAAAGACGTGTTCGTACACTTCTCTGCTATCCAGAACGATGGTTACAAATCTCTGGACGAAGGTCAGAAAGTGTCCTTCACCATCGAAAGCGGCGCTAAAGGCCCGGCAGCTGGTAACGTAACCAGCCTGTAATCTCTGCTTAAAAGCACAGAATCTAAGATCCCTGCCATTTGGCGGGGATTTTTTTATTTGTTTTTCAGGAAATAAATAATCGATCGCGTAATAAAATCTAGTATTATTTTTGTGAAAAATAAATTTGGGTGCAATGAGAATGCGCAACGCCGTAAGAAAGGCGGGAATAACTTCCCGCCGAAGACTCTTACTCTTTTAAATTGCAGGCTAAAAATGCCGCCAGCTCATAACACCCCTGTTTAATATGCAATTCACACAGTGAATCTCTTATCATCCAGGTGAAAAATAAAAGCGTGAAACAAATCACTATTAAAGAAAGTAATCTATATTTCTGCGGCATTCCCAGCCCCCTGTGTTGATTTCCAACGAGTAAGAGGCTAACCTTATGGTGTTCAGGCATAGGGTAGCCTCACTTTGATTTATAGTCAGGTGGGGCTTTTCTCTGTCTGCCTTTCGGTGAATACCTGAGACAAACAGTCTCAAGCACCCGTGGCTATTCTAGCTTAATAAGTTTGTTTCTTCTCCTTGATATAATCCTAAAAAAACCTCATAAAATTAATATATGAGATAATCTTTATTCAGCAGAAGATTATTAAAGGTTGCTGTATTATTTAGCGATAATAAAAAAAGCCTGCCAGATGGCAGGCTTTTTAATAACGGCGTTATTACTGCAACAGCGAAATATCCGCAACGCGCAGGAACAGTTCGCGCAGTTTCTCCAGCATGGTCAGACGGTTGAGACGCAATTCTTTGTCATCAACCATGACCATCACTTTATCGAAGAAAGCATCAACCGGCTCACGCAGCTCTGCCAGTTCGACCAGCGCATCCTGGTAACGACCTTCCGCAAAGTACGGCTCCAGCTTGTCACGTAGCACCACAACCTGCATCGCCAGTTTAATTTCTTCCGGCTCTTTCAGGGTAGAGGCATTCACGCGGTCGCTCAGCACTTCGTCAGATTTCGCCAAAATGTTGGAGACACGCTTGTTCGCCGCCGCCAGTGCAGCAGCTGCTTCAAGGGTACGGAAGTGCGATACCGCTTTCATGCGGGCATCGAAATCAGCCGGACGAGTCGGACGACGCGCCAGTACCGCCTGGATGGTGTCAACGGTGTAACCTTCGTCCTGATACCAGGCGCGGAAGCGACCGAGCATAAAGTCGATAACATCATCAACCACGTTGGCGTTAGTCAGCTTATCGCCATACAGACGCACTGCTTCTTCGGTCAGCGTTTGCAGATCAAGGTTGAGGTTCTTCTCAACGATAATTCGCAGCACGCCAAGTGCGGCACGACGCAGCGCAAACGGGTCTTTGTCGCCTTTCGGATGCTGGCCGATACCGAAGATACCCGCCAGAGTATCCATCTTGTCAGCAATCGCCAGCGCACAGGCTACCGGGTTAGACGGCAGGTCATCACCGGCAAAGCGCGGCTGATACTGCTCATTCAGCGCCACCGCGACATCTTCCGCTTCGCCATCGTGACGCGCATAGTGCATCCCCATAACGCCCTGGGTGTCGGTGAACTCGAAGACCATGTTGGTCATCAGGTCACACTTAGACAGCAGGCCCGCACGGGTTGCGTGGTTAACGTCAGCGCCAATCTGTTCAGCAATCCAGCCAGCCAGCGCCTGGATGCGGTCAGTTTTGTCGCGCAGCGTACCCAGCTGTTGCTGGAACAGCACGGTTTGCAGGCGCGGCAGGTTATCTTCCAGACGTTTTTTACGGTCGGTATTGAAGAAGAACTCGGCATCCGCCAGACGTGGACGAACGACTTTCTCGTTACCAGAGATAATTTGCTGCGGATCTTTCGATTCGATGTTGGCAACGAAGATGAAGTTCGGCAGCAGTTTGCCATCGTTCGCATACACCGGGAAGTATTTCTGGTCACCTTTCATGGTGTAAACCAGGGCTTCAGCCGGCACCGCGAGGAATTTCTCTTCGAATTTTGCGGTCAGAACGACCGGCCACTCCACCAGCGAAGCCACTTCTTCCAGCAGGCTTTCGCTTAAGTCAGCGTTACCGCCAATCTTACGCGCTGCTTCTTCGGCATCGGCTTTAATCTTCGCTTTACGTTCTTCGTAATCGGCGATGACTTTCCCGCGCTCACGCAGAATTTCCGGATACTGATCGGCGTTGTCGATGGTGAATTCCGGTTCGCCCATAAAGCGGTGGCCGCGAATCACGCGATCGGACTGAATGCCCAGAATGGTTGCCGGAATGACTTTGTCGCCCAGCAGCAGGGTCACGGTGTGCACCGGACGCACGAAGTGCACGTCGCTTGCGCCCCAACGCATCAGTTTCGGGATCGGCAGTTTCGCCAGAGAAGTCGCAACCATATTCGGCAGCAGTGCTTCGGTGCTTTCGCCCTTCACATGGGCGCGATACAGCAGCCATTCGCCTTTATCGGTAGTCAGACGCTCAGCCTGGTCAACGGTAATACCGCAACCACGCGCCCAACCTTCTGCCGCTTTGCTCGGTTTGCCTTCAGCGTCGAACGCCTGGGCAATCGCCGGGCCGCGTTTTTCGATTTCACGATCCGGTTGCGCTTCCGCCAGGTTAGCTACTTTCAGCGCCAGACGACGCGGAGCAGCAAACCATTGAACGGTGCCGTGTGCGAGGCCAGCGTTATCCAGCTCCGCAGTAAAATTCGCAGCAAAGGACTCAGCCAGGCTGCGCAGTGCTTTTGGTGGCAGCTCTTCAGTGCCGATTTCCACCAGAAAAGTTTTCTCAGACATAGCCGCCTCTTACTTATCTTTGTTGCACATCGGGAAGCCGAGGGCTTCACGGGAAGCGTAGTATGCTTCTGCCACTGCTTTGGTCAGGGTGCGAATGCGCAGAATGTAGCGCTGACGCTCGGTGACGGAGATGGCTTTACGCGCATCCAGCAGGTTGAAGCTGTGGGCGGCTTTCAGAATACGCTCGTAGGCTGGCAGCGGCAGCGGATTTTCCAGCGCCAGCAGCTGCTGCGCTTCTTTCTCGTACTGCTCAAAGCAGGTGAACAGGAAGTCCACATCCGCGTATTCGAAGTTGTAAGTGGACTGCTCCACTTCGTTCTGATGGAACACGTCGCCGTAGGTGGTTTTACCCAGCGGGCCGTCGCTCCAGACCAGGTCGTAAACGCTGTCTACGCCCTGAATGTACATGGCCAGACGTTCCAGACCGTAGGTGATCTCGCCGGTAACCGGTTTACACTCCAGACCACCAACCTGCTGGAAGTAAGTGAACTGCGTCACTTCCATGCCGTTTAGCCACACTTCCCAGCCCAGTCCCCAGGCACCCAGAGTCGGGTTTTCCCAGTTATCTTCCACGAAACGGATGTCGTGAATAGTCGGGTCCATGCCCAGCTCTTTCAGAGAACCGAGGTACAGCTCCTGAATATTGTCCGGCGATGGCTTAATGACCACCTGGAACTGATAGTAGTGCTGTAAACGGTTGGGGTTTTCGCCGTAGCGACCATCGGTCGGGCGACGAGAAGGCTGAACATAAGCAGCCGCCATCGGTTCTGGCCCCAGCGCGCGCAGACAGGTCATTGGGTGAGAGGTTCCCGCGCCGACTTCCATGTCCAATGGTTGAACAATGGTGCAGCCCTGGCGAGCCCAGTAATCCTGTAAGGTCAGGATCAAGCCCTGGAAGGTCCTGGTATCAAACTTTTGCATATTATTTCGTGCTGGATACGTGTGGATTTAAAGGAAGGGATCAGTATACCCGCTGGATGGAAGATATACAGTACGAAACGGGAAAAAGCAGGGCTTAACGCATGGAAAGATGCAAAAAATGGCCATCTGCGTCAAAAGAACAGACAAACTGCTCTTTACGGAAGGTATAACCGCGCATTTCATAGCTTCCCTGGAACTGTTCGAAGGCGGTGACGTCGATTTTTTGCTCGCCGGTGTTATAACGTTTTGCCGCCTGATCCTTGCATAACGCTTCCATATTCAACGAACGCAGAGGATCAACCTTTACCCGTTGTGCTTTCTGCACGGGTGACGGTGTAGAACAACCCACTAGCACCATAAGCGCCATTGCCGGAAAGAAAGCGTTCATCATCATTAAATTACCGTCTGGTTTGCAGGTGAGTCTTATTATTTATATCGGTATAGTGGCTGATATCTTACGAATTTCCTTAAGCCTCTATAAGCTGTAGTGATAAAACTCAGATTATTCCAGTGCGCCAACCAAATGATTTATCGGTCAGACTTTTTTTAACCAGATACAGAGACACAGATGCAGCCCAAAATTTACTGGATTGATAACCTGCGAGGGATAGCGTGTTTAATGGTGGTGATGATTCACACCACTACCTGGTATGTGACCAATGCTCATAGTGTTAGCCCCGTCACATGGGATATCGCCAATGTTCTGAATTCTGCCTCTCGTGTCAGCGTGCCGCTATTTTTCATGATTTCCGGCTATCTCTTTTTTGGCGAACGCAGCGCCCAGCCGCGCCATTTCTTGCGTATCGGCTTATGTCTGATTTTTTATAGCGCAATCGCACTGCTCTACATTGCGCTGTTTACCTCCATCAATATGGAGTTAGCGCTGAAAAACCTGCTGCAAAAGCCAGTGTTTTACCACTTGTGGTTTTTCTTCGCGATTGCGGTGATTTATCTGGTTTCACCGCTGATTCAGGTGAAGAACGTCGGCGGAAAAATGTTGCTGGTGCTAATGGTGGTGATTGGCATTATCGCTAACCCAAACACAGTGCCGCAGAAAATTGACGGTTTTGAATGGCTGCCAATTAACTTATATATCAATGGCGATACTTTTTACTACATTCTGTATGGCATGTTGGGCCGCGCTATAGGGATGATGGACACACAGCATAAAGCACTGTCGTGGGTGAGCGCCGCGCTGTTTGCGACGGGGGTTTTTATTATCTCTCGCGGGACATTATATGAATTGCAGTGGCGCGGAAATTTTGCCGATACCTGGTATCTTTACTGTGGGCCGATGGTTTTTATCTGCGCAATCGCGCTATTGACTCTGGTTAAAAACACGCTGGATACGCGTACCATTCGCGGACTTGGCTTAATCTCCCGCCATTCATTGGGTATATACGGATTCCACGCCTTGATTATCCATGCGCTGCGCACCCGGGGAATTGAGCTTAAAAATTGGCCAATACTGGATATTATTTGGATCTTTTGCGCGACGTTGGCAGCGAGTTTGTTACTTTCTATGCTGGTACAACGAATCGACAGAAACAGATTAGTGAGTTAAGTAAAAGCCCGTTCACATTGGACTGACCGGGCTTACGTGAATTATTCGCTGTATTCTTCCTGGGTAACCTGTGTTTCTTTTGGCGGGTTTATTCCGGCATCACGAATATTCTTCTGCACCGCTACTGCACCAAACAAGCTTAAGAAGAAAGCCAGTCCATAAAAACCTTTTTCACTGAGTAATAATGTCGCATTCCACAGACCTACCATCAGTAATGCAACAGAGATAATAAAGACAGTCAGGCAGGTCATATAATAAATGGAAGTGGTCGGTATGCCTTCATACTTGTCCCGAACGGTCTTTTGATAAGACGCAGCAGAAAACAGTCCTAACACCAGTACGGCAAAATAATACCCTTTTTCATTTAACTGCATCTCTGCATTCCATAGCCCTAACAGATAGGTAACGATACCACCAACGAGAGCTATCCATGACACAATACTAAAGGCCGGTGAATAGGTTGATATTTTGTTGTCCATCACAGTATTCCTTTCATTCCTGAATGTGTAAGAGCTTTATGTTGCTCATACCGAGCGAAACAAACGCATTTGACCAAACAAGCAGACAAAAAAGGCGATGGGGTAGATCACCATTTCATAAGCATTGATAGGTGCATTTAAAACACCGATAAACAAGAGACCGATAGTGATTAACGCAACTAACTGGCAGATATGGGTAAAAAAATTATCCAGTTGCCCGAGTTTTTCTGCGCGAAGATATGCATAGTTACCAAAAGTTGCTGTCATTAACACGCCAAGAAAATAGCCTTTTCCACTTAGCAATGGGCATGAGATCCATAGCCCAACCAGATAAACCAGCGCCCCGACAACAAATAATAGTTTTGCCACAGTTTTTGAGGTTTTCATAACGATCTCCATATCTACCAGCGATACATTACGAGTAACCAACGAAAGACAAAACTGAAAAATGCCATTAACAAATGATTTTCAGAATAAATTCATACTAAATATTAATTAATTAGTGAGATATATAGATGTGAATTATCCCCCACCCGGTCAGGCAGGGGATAACGTTTACGCCATTAATGGCAGAAGTTGCTGATAGAGGCGACGGAACGTTTCACGTCGTGGCTGATAAGCGGCATAACGCTGCGCATCTGGTAGATGCGACTGTTCTAACGGTAGCTGCGGCAACAACTCAATGAGCGATTTCTCTGGATTCGCCGCAATCTGCGCCAGCCTTGCTGCGCCCAGTGCTGGCCCCACATCCCCCCCCGTACGGTAATCGAGCTGCTGACCGCTGATATCCGCCAGCATCTGACGCCAGTACTCACTACGCGCCCCGCCACCAATCAACGTAACACTTTGCGGTTTAATGCCGCAGGCATGCACGACATCCATGCCATCTGCCAGCGCATAACCCACGCCTTCCAGCACTGCTCGCGCCAGTTCATTGGGGCCATGTTGATGAGTCAAACCAAAGAAAACCCCCTTCGCCTGGGGATTATTGTGTGGTGTACGCTCGCCGGAAAGATAAGGCAGAAACCAAACTGGCTCGGCACTTTCATCAGCCTGTTGAGCTGCAGCGATTAAAGCTGGGACATTGCACAGGCCGGTTAATTTCGCGACCCAATCCAGACACGATGCTGCACTCAGCATTACAGACATTAAATGCCAACGCTGCGGTAGCGCATGGCAAAAGCTGTGTACAGCGCTTTCTGGCTTGCTTAAGAACCCTTCGCTGACAGCAAAATAGACCCCCGACGTCCCCAGCGATAACATTGCCTGATTAGCATCAACCATTCCCACACCAACTGCACCAGCTGCATTGTCGCCACCGCCTGCAACAACTGGCACCGTCGCCATACCCCACGCTTTCGCAACTTCAGGTAACAAAGCACCAGTAATTTCGCTGCCTTCGTATAATGCGGGCATCTGGTCACGAGATAAGTCGCAAGCCTGCAGCATGACGTCACTCCAGTCACGCTTTGCGACATCCAGCCACATGGTGCCAGCTGCGTCAGACATATCGCTGGCAAACTCCCCCGTCATACGCAGACGCAAGTAATCTTTCGGTAATAATACTTTGTCGATTTGACGGAATATCTCCGGCTCATGCCGCTGAACCCATAGCAATTTAGGCGCAGTAAATCCGGGCATCATCAGGTTGCCGGTAATCACTCGTGATTGCGGAACTCTCGCTTCCAGCAAAGTGCACTCTTGCGCACAGCGCCCGTCGTTCCACAAAATGGCAGGGCGCAATACCCGTTGTTGAGCATCCAGTAAGGTTGCTCCATGCATCTGGCCGGCAATACCCAATGCTTTAACGTCCTGCAGAGAATGCTGATCGCCCAGAGCTTTCATTGCGCGATCAGTTGCCTGCCACCACTGTTCCGGGTCTTGTTCCGACCAGAGTGGATGCGGGCGCGAAACGGTCAGCTTTTCCGTTTGCGAAGCAACCACCTCACCCTGCTCGTTGAGCAAAATAACTTTTACGCCCGAGGTGCCAAGATCTATCCCGATATACATATCGATCGTTCCTTAAAAAAATGCCCGGTATCGCTACCGATAACCGGGCCAACGGACTGCACAGTTAGCCGTTATTTGTCGAACAGATAATGATTTACCAGATTTTCCAGTTGCTCCTGGCGACCACTCTGATGCACCGGAGACAAATTATGTTCCTGAGCATATTTGGCTAAATCTGCCAGTGACATTTGGCCTTTCAGGATTTGCTGGCCCAATTCGCTATTCCAGCCGGAATAACGCTGCGCGATGCGTTTATCCAGCTCGCCATCTTCAATCATGCGCGCTGCAATTTTCAGCGCCAGTGCCATCGTATCCATCGCGCCGATATGACCGTAAAACAGATCATATTTATCAGTACTTTGACGACGTACTTTGGCATCGAAGTTCAGACCACCGGTGGTGAAACCGCCTGCTTTGAGAATTTCATACATCACCAGCGCATTCTCTTCCACACTGTTCGGGAACTGGTCGGTGTCCCAGCCCAGTTGCGCATCGCCACGGTTGGCGTCGACAGAACCGAACAGGCCAAGCGCAATGGCGGTGGCAATTTCATGATGGAAAGAGTGACCTGCCAGCGTCGCGTGGTTAGCTTCAATGTTCAGTTTAATCTCTTTTTCCAGACCAAACTGTTTCAGGAAGCCATAGACCGTCGCGGCATCGTAATCATATTGATGTTTGGTCGGTTCTTGCGGTTTCGGTTCGATAAGCAACGTGCCCTGGAAACCGATTTTATGTTTATGCTCAACCACCATCTGCATAAAGCGGCCCAGCTGTTCACGCTCCTGACGCAAGTCGGTATTTAACAGCGTTTCGTAACCTTCACGACCGCCCCACAGGACATAGTTTTCACCGCCCAATTTATGGGTTGCTTCCATCGCTGTAACAACTTGCGTTGCCGCCCAACTGAAGACTTCAGGATCTGGGTTCGTCGCCGCACCCGCGCCATAGCGAGGGTTTGTAAAGCAGTTAGCGGTTCCCCACAGCAGCTTCACGCCGCTCTCTTCTTGCTTGCCTGCCAGGACATCAACCATTTGCGCAAAATTATTGATGTACTCTTTTAACGACGCGCCCTCAGGGGAAACATCCACATCGTGGAAGCAATAAAATGGCACATGTAACTTGTGGAAAAACTCAAATGCGACATCTGCTTTACGCTTCGCCAACGCCAGTGCCTCACCAGGCTGCTGCCACGGACGATTAAACGCCCCCACACCAAACATGTCCGCCCCGTTCCAGCAGAATGTGTGCCAGTAGCAGGCGGCAAAACGCAAGTGCTCTTCCATACGCTTGCCCAACACCAGTTCGTCGGGATTGTAGTGACGGAATGCTAACGGGTTTGAGGATTTTGAGCCTTCATAACGAACGCGATCGAGCTGGTCAAAATAGGCTTGCATATTGAACTCCATAATCAGGTAATGCCGCGGGTGATGGATGATGTCGTAATATTGGGCACTCCCTTTCAGTTGCTCAATTATGTTATTTCACACTGCTATTGAGATAATTCACAAGTGTGCGCTCGCTCGCAAAATAAAATGGAATGATGAAACTGGGTAATTCCTCGAAGAGAAAAATGCAATAAGTACAATTGCGCAACAAAAGTAAGATCTCGGTCATAAATCAAGAAATAAACCAAAAATCGTAATCGAAAGATAAAAATCTGTAATTGTTTTCCCCTGTTTAGTTGCTAAAAATTGGTTACGTTTATCGCGGTGATTGTTACTTATTAAAGCTGTCCTCTAACTACAGAAGGCCCTACACCATGAAAATAAAGAACATTCTACTCACCCTTTGCACCTCACTTCTGCTTACCAACGTTGCGGCACACGCCAAAGAAGTCAAAATAGGTATGGCGATTGATGATCTCCGTCTTGAACGCTGGCAAAAAGATCGAGATATTTTTGTGAAAAAGGCAGAATCTCTCGGCGCGAAAGTATTTGTACAGTCTGCAAATGGCAATGAAGAAACACAAATGTCGCAGATTGAAAACATGATAAACCGGGGTGTCGATGTTCTTGTCATTATTCCGTATAACGGTCAGGTATTAAGTAACGTTGTAAAAGAAGCCAAACAAGAAGGTATTAAAGTATTAGCTTACGATCGTATGATTAACGATGCGGATATCGATTTTTATATTTCTTTCGATAACGAAAAAGTCGGTGAACTGCAGGCAAAAGCCCTGGTCGATATTGTTCCGCAAGGTAATTACTTCCTGATGGGCGGCTCGCCGGTAGATAACAACGCCAAGCTGTTCCGCGCCGGACAAATGAAAGTGTTAAAACCTTACGTTGATTCCGGAAAAATTAAAGTCGTTGGTGACCAATGGGTTGATGGCTGGTTACCGGAAAACGCATTGAAAATTATGGAAAACGCGCTAACCGCCAATAATAACAAAATTGATGCTGTAGTTGCCTCAAACGATGCCACCGCAGGTGGGGCAATTCAGGCATTAAGCGCGCAAGGTTTATCAGGGAAAGTAGCAATTTCCGGCCAGGATGCGGATCTCGCAGGTATTAAACGTATTGCTGCCGGTACGCAAACTATGACGGTGTATAAACCTATTACGTTGTTGGCAAATACTGCCGCAGAAATTGCCGTTGAGTTGGGCAATGGTCAGGAACCAAAAGCAGATACCACACTGAATAATGGCCTGAAAGATGTGCCCTCCCGCCTCCTGACACCGATCGATGTGAATAAAAACAACATCAAAGACACGGTAGTTAAAGACGGATTCCACAAAGAGAGCGAGCTGTAAGCGTTACGCCCCGGCGCGGAGCGGGGGCGTGATTTCTCTCCATGCCGCGTGAATGAATTGGCTTAGGTGGAGTCGTTATGCCTTATCTACTTGAAATGAAGAACATTACCAAAACCTTCGGCAGTGTGAAGGCGATTGATAACGTCTGCTTGCGGTTGAATGCTGGCGAAATCGTCTCACTTTGTGGGGAAAATGGGTCTGGTAAATCAACGCTGATGAAAGTGCTGTGTGGTATTTATCCCCATGGCTCCTACGAAGGCGAAATTATTTTTGCGGGAGAAGAGATTCAGGCGAGTCACATCCGCGATACCGAACGCAAAGGTATCGCCATCATTCATCAGGAATTGGCCCTGGTGAAAGAATTGACCGTGCTGGAAAATATCTTCCTGGGTAACGAAATAACCCACAATGGCATTATGGATTATGACCTGATGACGCTACGCTGTCAGAAGCTGCTCGCACAGGTCAGTTTATCCATTTCACCTGATACCCGCGTTGGCGATTTAGGGCTTGGGCAACAACAACTGGTTGAAATTGCCAAGGCACTTAATAAACAGGTGCGCTTGTTAATTCTCGATGAACCGACAGCCTCATTAACTGAGCAGGAAACGTCGGTTTTACTGGATATTATTCGCGATCTACAACAGCACGGTATCGCCTGTATTTATATTTCGCACAAACTCAACGAAGTCAAAGCGATTTCCGATACGATTTGCGTTATTCGCGACGGACAGCACATTGGTACGCGTGATGCTGCCGGAATGAGTGAAGACGATATTATCACCATGATGGTCGGGCGAGAGTTAACCGCGCTTTACCCTAATGAACCACATACCACCGGAGATGAAATATTACGTATTGAACATCTGACGGCATGGCATCCGGTCAATCGTCATATTAAACGAGTTAATGATGTCTCGTTTTCCCTGAAACGTGGCGAAATACTGGGTATTGCCGGACTCGTTGGTGCCGGACGTACCGAGACCATTCAGTGCCTGTTTGGCGTGTGGCCCGGACAATGGGAAGGAAAAATTTATATTGATGGCAAACAGGTAGATATTCGTAACTGTCAGCAAGCCATCGCCCAGGGGATTGCGATGGTACCCGAAGACAGAAAGCGCGACGGCATCGTTCCGGTAATGGCGGTTGGTAAAAATATTACCCTCGCCGCACTCAATAAATTTACCGGTGGCATTAGCCAGCTTGATGACGCGGAAGAGCAAAAATGTATTCTGGAATCAATTCAGCAACTCAAAGTTAAAACGTCGTCCCCCGATCTTGCTATTGGACGTTTGAGCGGCGGCAATCAGCAAAAAGCGATCCTCGCCCGCTGTCTGTTACTCAACCCGCGCATTCTCATTCTTGATGAACCTACCAGGGGTATTGATATTGGCGCGAAATATGAGATCTACAAATTAATTAACCAACTCGTCCAGCAGGGTATTGCCGTTATTGTCATCTCTTCCGAATTACCTGAAGTGCTCGGCCTTAGCGATCGTGTACTGGTGATGCATGAAGGGAAACTAAAAGCCAACCTGATAAATCATAACCTGACTCAGGAGCAGGTGATGGAAGCCGCATTGAGGAGCGAACATCATGTCGAAAAGCAATCCGTCTGAAGTGAAATTGGCCGTACCGACATCCGGTGGCTTTTCTGGGCTGAAATCACTGAATTTGCAGGTCTTCGTGATGATTGCAGCTATCATCGCAATCATGCTGTTCTTTACCTGGACCACCGATGGTGCCTACTTAAGCGCCCGTAACGTCTCCAACCTGTTACGCCAGACCGCGATTACCGGCATCCTCGCGGTAGGAATGGTGTTCGTCATAATTTCTGCTGAAATCGACCTTTCCGTCGGCTCAATGATGGGGCTATTAGGTGGCGTCGCGGCGATTTGTGACGTCTGGTTAGGCTGGCCTTTGCCACTTACCATCATTGTGACGTTGGTTCTGGGACTGCTTCTCGGTGCCTGGAACGGATGGTGGGTCGCGTACCGCAAAGTCCCTTCATTTATTGTCACCCTCGCGGGCATGTTGGCATTTCGCGGCATACTCATTGGCATCACCAACGGCACGACTGTTTCCCCCACCAGCGCCGCGATGTCACAAATTGGGCAAAGCTATCTACCTGCCAGCACTGGCTTCATCATTGGCGCGCTTGGCTTAATGGCTTTTGTTGGTTGGCAATGGCGCGGAAGAATGCGCCGTCAGGCTTTGGGTTTGCAGTCTCCGGCCTCTACCGCAGTAGTCGGTCGCCAGGCTTTAACCGCTATCATCGTATTAGGCGCAATCTGGCTGTTGAATGATTACCGTGGCGTTCCCACTCCTGTTCTGCTGCTGACGTTGCTGTTACTCGGCGGAATGTTTATGGCAACGCGGACGGCATTTGGACGACGCATTTATGCCATCGGCGGCAATCTGGAAGCAGCACGTCTCTCCGGGATTAACGTTGAACGCACCAAACTTGCCGTGTTCGCGATTAACGGATTAATGGTAGCCATCGCCGGATTAATCCTTAGTTCTCGACTTGGCGCTGGTTCACCTTCTGCGGGAAATATCGCCGAACTGGACGCAATTGCAGCATGCGTGATTGGCGGCACCAGCCTGGCTGGCGGAGTGGGAAGCGTTGCCGGAGCAGTAATGGGGGCATTTATCATGGCTTCACTGGATAACGGCATGAGTATGATGGATGTACCGACCTTCTGGCAGTATATCGTTAAAGGTGCGATTCTGTTGCTGGCAGTATGGATGGACTCCGCAACCAAACGCCGTTCTTGATTTTGATAAAAATTTTCTCAAAGCCGGTTACGTATTACCGGTTTTGAGTTTTTGCATGATTCAGCAGGAAAAGAACCATGTTTACTAAACGTCACCGCATCACATTACTGTTCAATGCCAATAAAGCCTATGACCGGCAGGTAGTAGAAGGCGTAGGGGAATATTTACAGGCGTCACAATCGGAATGGGATATTTTCATTGAAGAAGATTTCCGCGCCCGCATTGATAAAATCAAGGACTGGTTAGGAGATGGCGTCATTGCCGACTTCGACGACAAACAGATCGAGCAAGCGCTGGCTGATGTCGACGTCCCCATTGTTGGGGTTGGCGGCTCGTATCACCTTGCAGAAAGTTACCCACCCGTTCATTACATTGCCACCGATAACTATGCGCTGGTTGAAAGCGCATTTTTGCATTTAAAAGAGAAAGGCGTTAACCGCTTTGCTTTTTATGGTCTTCCGGAATCAAGCGGCAAACGTTGGGCCACTGAGCGCGAATATGCATTTCGTCAGCTTGTCGCTGAAGAAAAGTATCGCGGAGTGGTTTATCAGGGGTTAGAAACCGCGCCAGAGAACTGGCAACACGCGCAAAATCGGCTGGCAGACTGGCTACAAACGCTGCCACCGCAAACCGGGATTATTGCCGTTACTGACGCCCGAGCGCGGCATATTCTGCAAGTATGTGAACATCTACATATTCCCGTACCGGAAAAATTATGCGTGATTGGCATCGATAACGAAGAACTGACCCGCTATCTGTCGCGTGTCGCCCTTTCTTCGGTCGCTCAGGGCGCGCGGCAAATGGGCTATCAGGCGGCAAAACTGTTGCATCGATTATTAGATAAAGAAGAAATGCCGCTACAGCGAATTTTGGTCCCACCAGTTCGCGTCATTGAACGGCGCTCAACAGATTATCGCTCGCTGACCGATCCCGCCGTTATTCAGGCCATGCATTACATTCGTAATCACGCCTGTAAAGGGATTAAAGTGGATCAGGTACTGGATGCGGTCGGGATCTCGCGCTCCAATCTTGAGAAGCGTTTTAAAGAAGAGGTGGGTGAAACCATCCATGCCATGATTCATGCCGAGAAGCTGGAGAAAGCGCGCAGTCTGCTGATTTCAACCACCTTGTCGATCAATGAGATATCGCAAATGTGCGGTTATCCATCGCTGCAATATTTCTACTCTGTTTTTAAAAAAGCATATGACACAACGCCAAAAGAGTATCGCGATGTAAATAGCGAGGTCATGTTGTAGCGATGATGAGAATTGTCGGCGTCACATCAGGGAACTCAGCACAGCCACCTGATGCGAGCAAAAGCCTTATCCGACCGACAAATCAGATAAGGCTCAAGGAAATGCAATTACATATGCGCCGCGATTAACCGTTGGTTATCCTGGTACATTGCGAACAGGTAGTTATTATAACTCTTCCCTTTGGTCGAGTAGCCCTTCAGCTTGTGAATCATCGCTGTGGCAGTCACTTCCTGATCCGCTTTACGCAGCTGCGCACGCGATTTACGGAACGAAGAGTAAGCCGGGTGCGTATTCAGGTTAGTGACATAGGCGCTCACCGATTCTTTGACAGAACTAAACTGTGAGTACCCTTTCACTTTACCCGGCGCATTGGTACAACGTCCTTTCATGCATTTCATGCCGAACAGATTGTTATTGTTGCGCGCCAGCTTCGACGTTCCCCAACCGCTTTCTGCTGCAGCCATCGTCGCCACCATACTGGTAGGGATAATGTCTACGCGTTCAAGCAAGGTATTCCACGGGATTTTTCGCGTATTACCAGACCATTTCACCTTGTAGCGTTTGGCGATGTCTTTCAGACGCGCACGCTCAGCAGGTGACCATTGGCCCTGATACTGTTTTGAAATCAGCCAGTTACGTTCTGCAGTAATGGCTGCATTTTGGCTGGTAATGTAAGGCATTACGGTCCGGAGAAACGCCTTTTTCCTTGGTGTTCCGGAAGGGTATTTTCGCAAATCAGGAAGTGAACTACTCTTTGCACTATTGCGAGAATACTCTTGTTTACTGCTTACCTGTTTATTACTAGCTTTAGTTAAGTGGGACTTTTGACTCGCTGTTGTTGTGTGCGTCTTCGCTAACACCTCACTCGAAAACACCAGAGTGAGTAACATAAGAATCATCGCCCCATATCGTCGTATGGGAGTCAAAATCATCAGGTCTCCTGGTCGGATTTAATCATTCCAACACCTTATATTTTTCACAAATTTGAGAGTTGAATCTCAAATCATATCAAAAATAGCTGTCAAGAGCACCCCAAGGAATAGTCCAAATCTGAAACTATGTCACGTGTTAACGATTCAGATTGGCGCTAAATCGCAGAAAATGTGGGGTTTATCGCAAAATTCAGCCGTTTTTTGCGCGAGATCGCTCACCCTTGCTTCTCATCCTGTGGACTTACCGCTCAGGGATGAGTTTTGTCTGGCTTATCGCTGGCAAACTGTCTGAAATCGCAGCAATAAGGACTCATCCACCATGAAACTCGCCGCCTGTTTTCTGACACTCCTTCCTGGCTTCGCCGTTGCCGCCAGCTGGACTTCTCCGGGGTTCCCTGCCTTTAGCGAACAGGGAACGGGAACATTTGTCAGCCACGCGCAGTTGCCCAAAGGTACGCGTCCACTCACGCTAAATTTTGACCAACAGTGCTGGCAGCCTGCAGATGCGATAAAACTCAATCAGATGCTTTCCCTGCAACCTTGTAGCAACACGCCGCCTCAATGGCGATTGTTCAGAGACGGCAAATATACGCTGCAAATAGACACCCGCTCCGGTACGCCAACATTGATGATTTCCATCCAGAACGCCGCCGAACCGGTAGCAAACCTGGTCCGTGAATGCCCGAAATGGGATGGATTACCGCTCACGCTGGATGTCAGCGCCACTTTCCCGGAAGGAGCCGCCGTACGGGATTATTACAGCCAGCAAATTGCGATAGTGAAGAACGGTCAAATAACGTTACAACCCGCTGCTACCAGCAACGGTTTACTCCTGCTGGAACGGGCAGAAACTGACGCCCCTGCCCCTTTCGACTGGCATAACGCCACGGTTTACTTTGTGCTGACAGATCGTTTCGAAAACGGCGATCCCAGTAATGACCAGAGTTACGGACGTCATAAAGACGGTATGGCGGAAATTGGCACTTTTCACGGCGGCGATTTACGCGGCCTGACCAACAAACTGGATTACCTCCAGCAGTTGGGCGTTAATGCTTTATGGATAAGCGCCCCATTTGAGCAAATTCACGGCTGGGTCGGCGGCGGTACAAAAGGCGATTTCCCGCATTATGCCTACCACGGTTATTACACACAGGACTGGACGAATCTTGATGCCAATATGGGCAACGAAGCCGATCTACGGACGCTGGTTGATAGCGCACATCAGCGCGGTATTCGTATTCTCTTTGATGTCGTGATGAACCACACCGGCTATGCCACGCTGGCGGATATGCAGGAGTATCAGTTTGGCGCGTTATATCTTTCTGGTGACGAGGTGAAAAAAACGCTGGGTGAACGCTGGAGCGACTGGAAACCTGCCGCCGGGCAAACCTGGCATAGCTTTAACGATTACATTAATTTCAGCGACAAAACAGGCTGGGATAAATGGTGGGGAAAAAACTGGATCAGAACGGATATCGGCGATTACGACAATCCTGGATTCGACGATCTCACTATGTCGCTGGCCTTTTTGCCGGATATCAAAACCGAATCAACTACCGCTTCTGGTCTGCCGGTGTTCTATAAAAACAAAACGGATACTCACGCTAAAGTCATCGAAGGCTTTACACCTCGCGATTACTTAACCCACTGGTTAAGTCAGTGGGTCCGCGACTATGGGATTGATGGTTTTCGGGTCGATACCGCCAAACATGTTGAGTTGCCCGCCTGGCAGCAACTGAAAACCGAAGCCAGCGCCGCGCTTCGCGAATGGAAAAAAGCTTACCCCGACAAAGCATTAGATGACAAACCTTTCTGGATGACCGGTGAAGCCTGGGGCCACGGCGTGATGCAAAGTGACTACTATCGCCACGGCTTCGATGCGATGATCAATTTCGATTATCAGGAGCAGGCGGCGAAAGCAGTCGATTGTCTGGCGCAGATGGATACGACCTGGCAGCAAATGGCGGAGAAATTGCAGGGTTTCAACGTGTTGAGCTACCTCTCGTCGCATGATACCCGTCTGTTCCGTGAAGGGGGCGACAAAGCAGCAGAGTTATTACTATTAGCGCCAGGCGCGGTACAAATCTTTTATGGCGATGAATCCTCGCGTCCGTTCGGTCCTACAGGTTCTGATCCGCTGCAAGGTACACGTTCGGATATGAACTGGCAGGATGTTAGCGGTAAATCTGCCGCCAACGTCGCGCACTGGCAGAAAATCAGCCAGTTCCGCGCCCGCCATCCCGCAATTGGCGCGGGCAAACAAACGACACTTTCGCTGAAGCAGGGCTACGGCTTTGTTCGTGAGCATGGCGACGATAAAGTGCTGGTCATCTGGGCTGGGCAACAGTGACTTTTCCGGCTTCCCGTTCGTCAGTACCTCGGGAAGCCGCCAACCAGGATAAAATGTCAGCCCTAATCAGCGTTGCAGGATAAAGCACCGCTCACTCTCCAACAGACCGATTTGCACCCCAGCAAATGTAGCGTTATTGTTACCTTCCTTGCTACAGAGTTCGACAGATATCCCGCTATGACATTCTCCCTTTTTGGTGACAAATTTACCCGCCACTCCGGCATTACGCTGCTGATGGAAGATCTGAACGACGGTTTACGCACGCCTGGCGCGATTATGCTCGGCGGCGGTAATCCGGCGCAGATCCCGGAAATGCAGGACTACTTCCAGACGCTACTGACCGACATGCTGGAAAGTGGCAAAGCGACTGATGCACTGTGCAATTACGACGGTCCACAGGGGAAAACGGAGCTACTCACACTGCTTGCCGGAATGCTGCGCGAGAAGTTGGGTTGGGATATCGAAGCACAGAATATTGCACTAACAAACGGCAGCCAGAGCGCGTTTTTCTACTTATTTAATCTGTTTGCCGGACGCCGTGCCGATGGTCGGGTCAAAAAAGTGCTGTTCCCGCTGGCACCGGAATACATTGGCTACGCTGACGCCGGACTGGAAGAAGATCTGTTTGTCTCTGCGCGTCCGAATATTGAACTGCTGCCGGAAGGCCAGTTTAAATACCACGTCGATTTTGAGCATCTGCATATTGGCGAAGAAACCGGGATGATTTGCGTCTCCCGGCCGACGAATCCAACAGGCAATGTGATTACTGACGAAGAGTTGCTGAAGCTTGACGCGCTGGCGAATCAACACGGCATTCCGCTGGTGATTGATAACGCTTATGGCGTCCCGTTCCCGGGTATCATCTTCAGTGAAGCGCGCCCGCTATGGAATCCGAATATCGTGCTGTGCATGAGTCTTTCCAAGCTGGGGCTGCCTGGCTCCCGCTGCGGCATTATCATCGCCAATGAAAAAATCATCACCGCCATCACCAATATGAACGGCATTATCAGCCTGGCACCTGGCGGTATTGGTCCGGCGATGATGTGTGAAATGATTAAGCGTAACGATCTGCTGCGCCTGTCTGAAACAGTCATCAAACCGTTTTACTACCAGCGTGTTCAGGAAACTATCGCCATCATTCGCCGCTATTTACCGGAAAATCGCTGCCTGATTCATAAACCGGAAGGAGCCATTTTCCTCTGGCTATGGTTTAAGGATTTGCCCATTACGACCGAGCAGCTCTATCAGCGCCTGAAAGCACGCGGCGTGCTGATGGTGCCGGGGCACAACTTCTTCCCAGGGCTGGATAAACCGTGGCCGCATACGCATCAATGTATGCGCATGAACTACGTACCAGAGCCGGAGAAAATTGAGGCGGGGGTGAAGATTCTGGCGGAAGAGATAGAAAGAGCCTGGGCTGAAAGTCACTAAAAATTGCCTGATGCGCTACGCTTATCAGGCCTACATGATTTCTGCAATATATTGAATTTGGAAGAATTTGTAGGCCGGATAAGGCGTTTACGCCGCATCTGGCATAAACAAAGCGCACTATTCCGGCGTTGAGAAACGCCGGAAAAACGTTTCAAACAGGCTGCTGCCGTAGCCGATGCCGCTGCACTTTCTCGACATCCATGCACTGCAACGCCTTTGTCGGGCAGGCTTCAACACAGGCCGGTCCCGTCTCCCGATGCCAGCACAGATCGCACTTAATCGCCCTCGCCTTTTTGCGCGAAGAAACGACCTCCATCGCACCAAACGGGCAAGCCAGCATACAGCTTTTACAGCCAATGCAACGTGTTTGTTCAACGAAAATATGCCCATGTTCGCGGCTTATCGCGTCAACAGGGCAGACATTCGCGCACGGTGCATCTTCACACTGATGACAGGCTACTGCCGTGGTCCAGCTGTGGTCTTTAATGACACGAATACGGGAAATAAACTCGTCTGGTGACAACGCAGCGCAATCCTGATTCTCCTGATGCGACACTGCGCAAGCCACTTCACAGGTACGGCAACCGATACATTTCGTCGCATCCGCAATAATAAACCGGTTCATGATCACTCCTTTGCACTAAAACAGCAGAGTGCCAGAGAGCGCGTCCCTACTGCTTTGATCCAACGAAGGAAATGTTAAAGTTTTGGCACTTGTCCAAAGCGTTATGTGATCGCGCCCAGGTCATCCCTGACAGTAAATCCCAGTTCATTAGAAATAGCCTGCGCGGTTTCACGCAGTGGTTTCAGGAGATTTTTCTCTCCCACCTGTTTCAGACGTGATGTCGAAAGCGAAATCGACACGGCGTACGGCACCCGCCCATGAATATCAAACACCGGAACAGCAATACAGGAGACGCCGAGTTCGTTTTCTTCTCTGTCCATCGCCGCTCCGCTTTCACGAATGTGCGCCAGTTCGTCGAACATCGCGGGCAGCTCGGTAATGGTATTGCGGGTTAACGGCTGGATCTCATGCTGATGGTTTTCCCAGTATGACTTCACGTAGTCCGGGTGACCAAACGCCATGTAGATCTTGCCCATTGCGGAACAGTAGAGCGGCATATGCTGGCCAATATAGGCACGGGTTCGCAGCATCCCGGTTGTGGGTTCCAGCTTATAAATCAAAATAGCGTGATCGTCTTCGCGGCTGGAGAAGTTAATGGTTTCACCAGTGGCGATGTTCAGTGCCTCAAGATGCGGAGCGGCGATATGAATGATATTCAGCGAAGACAGCGCCTTCTGCCCGACGGCAATAAATTTGGTAGTCAGGCGGTAACTCCCTGCGGCGGGCGCGGTGGTCACATAGCCGCAGGACTGTAATCCCTGCAATAAGCGATGGACGGTACTCTTATTTAAACCAGCCAGCTCCGAAAGATGCGCCAACGGACAACCGTTTGGATAGTTGCTCAAAATCTCAATCAGCATCAACCCGCGAAACAGACTCTGGCTTCCGGCTGGACGCTCTTTTTCCTGCGCCATCTCGTTCTCTTTTTTTCCCATCACTTCTTTCCCCATTTTGTCGCGTCCTGATGGTAGCGCAAAGTGTGCCGTAGTTCACGATCTCGACAGATAATTTATAACCACTTGATTTTTATGTCTTTTGAAATTCATCAATCAGATTGCTTTGTTAAAAAGTGATCGATATATTTGAAATCAAGTTTCGCATATTGAAATTTTAAGCCAAAAAAGCGATCAAAAAAACAAGGAAGCCTGGGATGAAAGTGACATTTGAGCAGTTAAAAGCAGCCTTTAATCGGGTCTTAATTTCACGCGGCGTTGACAGCGAAACGGCTGACGCCTGTGCAGAGATGTTCGCCCGCACCACCGAATCCGGCGTTTATTCTCACGGCGTTAATCGTTTCCCTCGTTTCATTCAACAACTGGAAAACGGCGATATCATTCCTGATGCCCAACCCAAACGTATAACCAGCCTCGGCGCAATTGAACAGTGGGATGCCCAGCGTTCGATCGGCAACCTGACGGCGAAAAAGATGATGGATCGCGCCATTGAACTGGCTGCCGATCACGGTATTGGTCTGGTGGCACTTCGTAATGCCAACCACTGGATGCGCGGCGGCAGCTACGGCTGGCAGGCGGCGGAAAAAGGCTATATTGGCATTTGCTGGACCAACTCCATCGCCGTAATGCCGCCGTGGGGCGCAAAAGAGTGTCGCATTGGCACTAACCCGCTGATCGTCGCCATTCCTTCCACGCCGATCACCATGGTCGATATGTCGATGTCGATGTTCTCTTACGGCATGTTAGAAGTTAACCGCCTGGCGGGCCGTCAGCTCCCGGTCGATGGTGGCTTTGATGATGAGGGCAATTTGACCAAAGAACCTGGCGTTATCGAGAAGAATCGCCGCATTTTGCCGATGGGCTACTGGAAAGGTTCTGGCATGTCGATTGTGCTGGATATGATCGCTACTCTCCTTTCCGACGGCGCATCGGTTGCCGAAGTCACCCAGGACAACAGCGACGAATACGGCATTTCACAAATTTTTATTGCCATTGAAGTGGACAAGCTTATCGACGGTCCCACCCGCGATGCCAAGCTGCAACGTATCATGGATTACGTTACTACCGCTGAACGCGCTGACGAAAACCAGGCCATCCGCTTACCCGGCCACGAATTTACTACCCTGCTGGCCGAAAACCGCCGTAACGGTATTACCGTTGATGACAGCGTGTGGGCCAAAATCCAGGCGTTATAAGGAGATAAGTCATGATTTTTGGACATATCGCGCAGCCCAATCCGTGCCGTTTGCCCGCCGCCATTGAAAAGGGGCTCGATTTTCTGCGCGCTACCGATTTCAACGCCCTGGAGCCGGGCGTTGTCGAAATCGACGGCAAAAATATTTATGCGCAAATTATCGATTTAACCACACGCGAAGCGGTGGAAAACCGTCCGGAAGTGCATCGTCGGTATATCGATATTCAGTTTCTGGCGTGGGGTGAAGAGAAAATCGGCATTGCTATTGATACGGGAAATAATAAAGTCAGCGAATCACTATTAGAGCAGCGCGATATTATTTTTTATCATGACAGTGAACATGAATCATTTATAGAAATGATACCGGGCAGCTACGCAATTTTCTTTCCGCAGGATGTTCACCGACCAGGTTGTATTTTGCAAACAGCCTCTGAGATACGAAAAATTGTGGTTAAAGTCGCATTAACGGCGCTGAATTAATCGAATAATCGTCTACGCCAGAACGACTGGGTAATGTTATTGCTCTAACTATATTAATAATTTAGGTTGCTGCACATGCAACTTGAATTATGACAGACATAGCCTCAAGGAATAGCTATGAAAAAAATACTTGAAGCAATACTGGCGATTAATCTCGCCGTACTTTCCTGTATTGTGTTTATAAACATTATTTTAAGATATGGTTTTCAGACAAGCATTTTATCTGTAGATGAATTGTCACGTTATTTATTTGTCTGGTTAACATTTATTGGCGCGATTGTGGCTTTTATGGATAACGCCCACGTTCAGGTCACCTTTCTGGTGGAGAAACTCTCCCCCGCATGGCAACGACGAGTCGCTCTGGTTACCCATTCCTTAATCTTATTTATTTGTGGCGCACTGGCCTGGGGCGCAACGCTAAAAACAATTCAGGACTGGAGCGATTATTCACCGATCCTCGGTTTACCCATCGGCCTGATGTATGCCGCTTGTCTGCCCACCAGCCTCGTTATCGCATTCTTTGAACTGCGTCATTTATATCAACTCATCACGCGTAGCAATTCTCTAACGTCGCCACCGCAAGGAGCTTAATCATGGCTGTGCTGATTTTTCTGGGCTGTCTGTTGGGTGGTATTGCTATCGGTTTGCCTATTGCCTGGGCACTGTTGTTGTGCGGGGCGGCGTTAATGTTCTGGCTGGACATGTTTGATGTCCAGATCATGGCACAAACGCTGGTGAACGGAGCCGATAGCTTCTCCCTGCTGGCGATTCCGTTCTTTGTGCTGGCGGGTGAAATCATGAATGCGGGCGGCTTGTCAAAACGCATTGTTGACCTGCCGATGAAACTGGTGGGGCATAAACCAGGCGGGCTGGGCTACGTCGGCGTGCTGGCAGCTATGATTATGGCGAGCCTTTCTGGTTCTGCCGTTGCGGATACCGCCGCCGTTGCCGCTCTACTGGTGCCGATGATGCGCAGCGCCAACTACCCGGTCAACCGGGCGGCGGGGCTGATTGCCTCTGGCGGCATTATCGCGCCAATTATTCCCCCTTCCATTCCGTTTATTATCTTCGGCGTTTCCAGCGGATTATCCATCAGTAAGCTGTTTATGGCGGGCATTGCCCCTGGCATGATGATGGGCGCAACGCTGATGCTTACCTGGTGGTGGCAGGCCAGTCGCCTTAATTTACCCCGCCAGCAAAAAGCAACGATGCAGGAAATCTGGCACTCTTTTGTCTCCGGTATCTGGGCGCTGTTTCTTCCAGTCATCATTATTGGCGGGTTTCGCTCCGGTCTGTTTACCCCTACCGAAGCCGGGGCCGTTGCTGCTTTCTATGCGCTGTTTTTCGCCACAGTTATTTACCGTGAAATGACCTTCGCCACACTTTGGCATGTACTCATTGGCGCGGCGAAAACCACCTCAGTGGTTATGTTTCTGGTGGCCTCGGCACAAGTTTCCGCCTGGCTGATTACCATTGCTGAACTGCCGATGATGGTTTCTGATTTACTGCAACCGTTGGTCGATTCACCGCGTCTGCTGTTTATCGTCATTATGGTGGCTATCCTGATTGTCGGCATGGTCATGGATTTAACGCCGACGGTATTAATTCTTACCCCGGTATTAATGCCTTTAGTTAAAGAGGCAGGAATCGATCCGATTTATTTCGGTGTCATGTTTATCATTAACTGCTCAATCGGCTTAATTACACCGCCTATCGGTAATGTACTTAACGTTATTTCAGGGGTGGCAAAACTCAAATTCGATGATGCAGTCAGAGGCGTTTTCCCTTACGTCCTGGTTTTATATTCATTATTAGTCGTATTTGTTTTTATTCCCGATCTCATCATCCTCCCTTTGAAATGGATTAATTAAAAGGAAAATATTATGAAATTACGCTCTGTAACCTACGCAGGTGATGCTGCCAACTTACTGATTTAGTGTATGATGGTGTTTTTGAGGTGCTCCAGTGGCTTCTGTTTCTATCAGCTGTCCCTCCTGTTCAGCTACTGACGGGGTGGTGCGTAACGGCAAAAGCACC
>NZ_JBJQLJ010000023.1:0-76707 GCF_046486385.1 Escherichia sp. WS33
GCGCTGTGTCTGGCATGCCTGCAATCCGGGAAACCGGACCAGGAAAAAACTTGCAGGCCATAACAGTATCTACGCTAGCTGTGCAATCCATTGATTTTGCACAATTTTGTAGGCTGGATAAGGCGTTCACGCCGCATCCGGCATGAACAACGCGCACGTTGTCAGCAATCTGAGCAAGTCTTACTTCACATCATCCGGCAGCGCATAAGCCACAATATAGTCGCCCATCTTCGTACCAAATGAACCGTGACCGCCTGCGGAGATCACCACATACTGCTTACCATTCACTTCATAGGTCATTGGCGTAGCCTGACCACCCGCTGGTAAACGACCCTGCCACAGTTTTTCACCGTTGCTCATGTTGTAAGCGCGCAGGTAGTTATCTGCCGTAGCGGCGATAAACAGCACGTTACCCGCCGTGGAGATTGGCCCGCCCAGCATCGGCATACCCATATTGAACGGCACCGGTACAGGCATCGGGAACGGCATACTGTCCTGCGGCGTACCAATACGTTTCTTCCACACCACTTCATTGGTTTTCAGATCCAGCGCCGAGATATAACCCCATGCTGGCTGTTTACATGGCAGACCAAACGGTGAGAGGAACGGGTTGAGCGTGACACCATACGGTACACCGTACTGTGGCTGAATGCCGGATTCCGTACCCGTGCCTTTGGCATCTTTCGGCTGCTCCATCGGGTTACCCGGACCGCGTGGGATCAGTTTCGAAACAAACGGCAGTGCCATTGGGTTGGCAATTGCCACTTCACGATTTGGATCAACGGAAATCCCGCCCCATTCAAACATTCCCAGGTTACCCGGGAAGACCAGCGTGCCCTGTTCAGATGGCGGCGTGAAAATGCCTTCATAGCGCAACTGGTGGAACATCACGCGGCACACCAGTTGGTCAAACATGGTGGCTCCCCACATATCCGCACCGCTCAAATCTTTCTTCGGACGGAAGCTCAGTTCAGAGAACGGCTGGGTCGGAGTAACGTAATCGCCTTTCGCAGCACCTTGCGGCACCGGTTTTTCCGGGGCCGGAACCACCAGTTCGCCATTGCGACGATCGAGCACAAAAATGTTGCCGGTTTTCGCCGGAGCGTAAATAACTGGCACTTTCTGACCATTAACGGTGATGTCCGCCAGCGTCGGCTGTGCCGGAAGATCCATGTCCCACAGGTCGTGGTGAACGGTCTGGTAGCTCCACGCCAGTTTCCCGGTAGTGGCATTCAGCGCCAGAATCGAGCTGGCATAACGTTCCTGTTCCGGTGTGCGGTTACCGCCCCAGATATCCGGCGTGGTCACGCCCATCGGCAGATAGACCAGATCCAGCTTCGCGTCATAGGCCGCTGGTGCCCAGGAGTTTGGCGAGTTAAAGGTAAAGGTGTGTTCGTCAGACGGGATTGCGTTCGGATCTTTCGCGCCGGGATCAAAAGCCCACAGCAGCTCCCCGGTGTTGACATCAAAACCACGGATCACGCCAGACGTTTCGCGGGTTGAGAAGTTATCGGTAACTGAACCGGCCATCACGATGGTTTTATCGGTGATAATCGGTGGCGAAGTCGGTTCATACAGACCCGGTTTGGTGTCTGGCATATTGCTTTGCAGATTGAGCACGCCTTTATTGGCGAAGGTTTCGCACAGTTTGCCGTTTTCAGCGTTAATCGCAATCAGTCGACCATCATTGACCGGAAGAATGATACGACGCGGGCAATCCGCCATCACTTCCGGCGAAGCCGTTTCTGCTTTGGCTTCATGATAAGAGACGCCACGGCAGGTTACGTGCTGGAAAGACTCGTTAGTTTTCAGCTCAGGATCGTAATGCCATTTCTCTTTGCCGCTGGCGGCATCGAGCGCAAACAGGCGCTGGTGAGCGGTACACAGGTAAAGGGTGTCGCCCACTTTAATCGGCGTCACTTCATTGGTGATTTCGCCCGGATCGTTCGGCTGCTTCACATCGCCAGTACGGAACACCCAGGCTTCTTTCAGATTATGGACGTTATCGGCGTTAATTTGTTTCAGAGGTGAAAAGCGTTGACCTTCCTGATTGCGACCATAGGCAGGCCAGTCCTGATCGGCAACGGGTGAGATAGCTTCCGCAGGTGTGGCATTGGCGCTTAAGGTGCCGTTGATTTCCTGCGGATCGTTAAATCCGGCCCAGGTCAGGATACCACCGCTAATCAGCAGTGCCACCACCAGTGCGGCAACTGCGCCGCTGGCAGGAATGACCAGGCGACGCCAGACAAACGGCAGGATCAGCCAGATGCCGAAGAAGACCAGAATGTCGCTGCGCGGAGTCAGCGCCCAGAAGTCGAAACCAACTTCCCAGACGCCCCAAATCATGGTGCCGAGCAGCAGGGCTGCGTACAGCCAAAGCGCGGCACGTTTACTGCGCCACAGCATCCAGGCGACGCCGAGCATCACAAGACCAGCGATAGGGTAGTACCAGGAGCCGCCAATCGCGACCAGCCAGCCTCCGCCAATGAGTAGATACAGCCCGCAAAGCGCTGCAAAAAGGGCTGTTAGCGTGACGAGTAATCGTCGCGAGCCTGTATTGTTAATTGCCATAAAGAGACACCATTTCAATTCATTAATATTTTAGTAGCAATTAATTATAGGTTTTAACATGTGTGATCGTCATCACAATTCGAGCTTTATTAACAGATTCCGCGAATGAATAGTTTTACTGGTATACTGCGTGTCTTGCGCTTTGTTGCGGTGCCAAAACCTGCCCGTGCGAAGTGATTTGTTTTTAAATCATATGGTTAGAGATATGAAACATACTGTAGAAGTAATGATCCCCGAAGCGGAGATTAAAGCGCGTATCGCCGAACTGGGTCGTCAGATTACTGAGCGTTACAAAGACAGCGGCAGCGATATGGTGCTGGTTGGTCTGCTGCGTGGCTCATTTATGTTTATGGCGGACCTGTGCCGTGAAGTTCAGGTATCTCATGAAGTCGACTTTATGACCGCCTCCAGCTACGGTAGCGGCATGTCCACCACCCGTGATGTGAAAATCCTCAAAGATCTGGATGAAGATATCCGTGGCAAGGACGTGCTGATTGTTGAAGATATCATCGACTCGGGGAATACACTGTCGAAAGTGCGTGAGATCTTAAGCCTGCGCGAACCGAAGTCGCTGGCGATTTGTACGCTGCTGGATAAACCGTCCCGTCGTGAAGTGAACGTCCCGGTAGAATTTATCGGTTTCTCGATCCCGGATGAGTTTGTGGTGGGTTACGGCATTGATTACGCACAGCGTTACCGTCATCTGCCGTATATCGGCAAAGTGATTCTGCTGGACGAGTAAGTGTGAAGTTGCCGGATGTGTTGCATCCGGCATGGCATTTTTATTTGTGGTTGGCGTGTTTCAGCTTGAGGTTGGAAATCCCGTGACGGTAACGTTGCTCAAGGGTTTCGCGGTTGGTCGCTGTGACATCCAGATCACGCAGCAAGCCGTCGTGAATGCCGTAGGCCCAGCCGTGAATGGTAACTTTCTGCCCGCGTTTCCACGCTGATTGCATAATGGTGGAGTGGCCCAGGTTATACACCTGTTCCATGACGTTCAGTTCACACAAGGTATCCAGACGGCGCTCTTGCGGCATTTCGCCGAGCAATGAGCTATGTTTGAACCAGATATCGCGGATATGCAGCAGCCAGTTGTTGATAAGCCCCAGTTCCGGGTTTTCAACTGCGGCTTGTACGCCGCCGCAACCGTAGTGGCCACAGATAATAATGTGTTCAACTTCGAGTACATCCACTGCATACTGAACCACGGAAAGGCAGTTCAGGTCAGTGTGAATGACCAGGTTAGCAACATTACGGTGAACAAAGAGTTCGCCCGGCTCAAGACCGGTTAAACGTTCTGCAGGAACGCGACTGTCGGAACATCCAATCCATAGAAAGCGCGGTTTTTGCGCTTGTGCCAGTTTCTCAAAAAACCCGGGATCCTCTTCCACCAGCATTTTTGACCATAGTGCATTGTTGCTGATGAGTGTATCTATGTCTTTCATGGAGGTTAACGACCTGTAACCAAATAATTACGTTTGGCTAATATAGGGCAACTCCGGGACGATTTAAACCACAGATAAAGTGTAAGAACGTAAGGTAAGTAAAAATTTATGACCATTGCACTGGAACTTCAACAGCTTAAAAAAACCTATCCAGGCGGCGTTCAGGCGCTTCGTGGGATAGATTTGCAGGTCGAAGCGGGTGATTTTTATGCGCTTCTCGGGCCGAACGGGGCCGGGAAATCGACCACTATCGGTATTATCAGCTCTCTGGTAAATAAAACCTCCGGGCGGGTCAGCGTATTTGGTTACGATCTCGAGAAGGATGTCGTGAACGCTAAACGTCAGTTGGGACTGGTGCCGCAGGAATTTAACTTCAACCCGTTTGAAACCGTGCAGCAAATTGTGGTGAATCAGGCAGGGTACTATGGCGTGGAGCGCAAAGAAGCGTACATCCGCAGCGAAAAGTATCTTAAACAACTCGATCTATGGGGAAAACGCAACGAACGTGCGCGTATGTTATCTGGCGGGATGAAGCGCCGTTTAATGATTGCCCGTGCGTTAATGCATGAACCTAAACTACTGATTCTCGACGAACCGACCGCAGGCGTGGATATTGAACTTCGCCGCTCAATGTGGGGCTTTTTGAAGGATTTAAACGACAAAGGCACCACCATCATTCTCACCACACACTACCTGGAAGAAGCAGAAATGCTGTGCCGCAATATCGGCATTATTCAACACGGTGAGCTGGTGGAAAATACCTCGATGAAGGCGCTGCTGGCGAAGCTGAAATCGGAAACCTTTATTCTCGATCTCGCACCGAAAAGTCCGTTACCGAAGCTCGATGGCTATCAGTATCGACTGGTCGATACCGCGACGCTGGAAGTTGAAGTGCTGCGTGAGCAGGGGATCAACAGCGTATTTACGCAGTTAAGTGAGCAGGGCATTCAGGTATTAAGTATGCGTAACAAAGCTAACCGTCTGGAAGAGCTGTTTGTTTCACTGGTTAATGAAAAACAAGGAGATCGCGCATGATGCATCTTTACTGGGTGGCGCTAAAAAGCATCTGGGCGAAAGAGATCCATCGCTTTATGCGTATCTGGGTGCAGACGCTGGTGCCGCCAGTCATCACCATGACCCTTTACTTTATTATCTTCGGTAACCTGATTGGTTCGCGTATTGGCGATATGCATGGCTTCAGCTATATGCAGTTCATCGTACCGGGGCTGATCATGATGTCGGTGATCACCAATGCCTACGCCAACGTTGCGTCATCATTTTTTGGTGCCAAGTTCCAGCGTAATATTGAAGAGCTGCTGGTAGCGCCGGTTCCGACTCACGTCATTATTGCCGGATATGTCGGCGGTGGCGTGGCGCGTGGTCTGTTTGTTGGCATTCTGGTGACGGCAATTTCACTGTTTTTTGTGCCGTTTCAGGTGCATTCGTGGGTATTCGTTGCCTTAACCCTGGTGCTCACGGCGGTGTTGTTCTCCCTTGCGGGTTTGCTGAACGGTGTGTTTGCCAAAACGTTCGATGACATCAGCCTGGTGCCAACCTTTGTGTTAACGCCACTCACGTATTTGGGTGGGGTCTTTTACTCACTGACTTTGTTGCCGCCGTTCTGGCAAGGGCTGTCGCACCTGAACCCAATCGTTTATATGATCAGTGGTTTCCGCTACGGCTTCCTCGGTATCAATGATGTTCCGCTGGTCACTACTTTTGGCGTACTGGTGGTCTTTATTGTGGCGTTTTATTTGATCTGTTGGTCGCTGATCCAACGTGGACGTGGTTTGCGTAGCTAAGGCTATTTCCTCTCCTCTGGATTTGGGGGAGAGGAGTTTTGACGGCTATCACCCTTTATCAACAATGGTCAGGGTAGACTGATTTTCGGCTAAGGAGGAAGGCGATGTTAGGTTGGGTAATTACCTGTCACGATGACCGGGCGCAAGAGATACTGGATGCGCTGGAGAAAAAACATGGGGCGCTTCTTCAGTGCCGGGCCGTGAATTTCTGGCGTGGGTTAAGCTCTAATATGCTCAGCCGCATGATGTGCGATGCTCTGCATGAAGCGGACTCTGGTGAGGGTGTCATCTTCTTAACCGATATAGCCGGAGCGCCACCGTACCGCGTGGCTTCATTATTAAGCCACAAACACTCCCGTTGCGAAGTGATTTCTGGTGTCACGTTACCGTTAATTGAACAGATGATGGCTTGCCGTGAAACCATGACCAGTTCAGAGTTTCGCGAGCGTATTGTCGAACTGGGTGGGCCGGAGGTGAGTAGTCTTTGGCACCAACAACAAAAAAATCCGCCTTTCGTCCTCAAACATAATTTGTATGAGTATTAACCCACGATTCTTATAGCGCTTTTGCTACAATAAAAGCGTTGTTTCACCCTCGGTTATTTTTTCATGTACAAACAAGCTGTTATTCTCCTGCTGATGCTGTTTACCGCAAGTGTCAGTGCCGCGTTACCTGCCCGTTATATGCAAACCATCGAAAATGCTGCGATCTGGGCGCAAATTGGCGACAAGATGGTGACCGTGGGGAATATTCGGGCCGGGCAAATCATTGCCGTGGAGCCCACTGCCGCAAGTTATTACGCATTTAATTTTGGCTTTGGTAAAGGGTTTATCGATAAAGGGCATCTCGAGCCAGTTCAGGGGCGACAAAAAGTTGAAGACGGTTTGGGTGACCTCAACAAGCCGCTGAGTAATCAGAACTTAATTACCTGGAAAGATACGCCGGTCTATAACGCGCCGAGTGCGGGCAGTGCGCCATTTGGGGTACTGGCGGACAATTTGCGCTACCCGATTTTGCATAAACTGAAAGACAGGTTAAATCAAACCTGGTATCAGATCCGTATTGGCGATCGACTCGCCTATATCAGCGCGCTGGATGCCCAACCCGATAATGGCCTGCCGGTGCTAACCTATCACCATATTCTGCGCGATGAAGAAAACACCCGTTTTCGCCATACTTCGACGACCACCTCGGTACGCGCTTTCAATAACCAGATGGCCTGGCTGCGCGACAGGGGATACGCGACACTGAGCATGGCGCAGCTGGAAGGTTACGTGAAGAATAAGATCAATCTCCCTGCGCGAGCGGTGGTGATTACCTTTGATGATGGCCTCAAGTCGGTGAGCCGCTATGCGTATCCTGTATTGAAACAATATGGCATGAAGGCGACGGCGTTTGTTGTTACCTCGCGCATCAAACGTCACCCGCAGAAGTGGAACCCAAAATCGCTGCAATTTATGAGCGTTTCTGAGCTTAACGAAATTCGCGATGTTCTTGATTTTCAGTCACATACCCATTTTTTGCATCGGGTGGATGGCTATCGCCGACCCATATTACTGAGCCGTAGTGAGCACAATATTCTGTTTGATTTTGCACGTTCACGCCGCGCTCTGGCGCAATTTAATCCGCATGTCTGGTATCTTTCGTATCCGTTTGGCGGATTTAATGACAAAGCCGTGAAGGCAGCAAACGATGCCGGATTTCACCTGGCGGTGACAACCATGAAAGGCAAAGTAAAACCGGGGGATAATCCGTTGTTACTAAAACGACTTTATATCTTAAGAACGGATTCGCTGGAGACGATGTCGCGGCTGGTGAGTAACCAGCCGCAGGGATAACAATCAAGCAACCTGTACCGGAATCGCTTTCGCGGTACGTTTCATTTCATTGTCGCCTTCAAAATAGGCGACATTGGGTCGCCAGGTGCGAGCTTCTTCATCTGGCATGGTAACGAAGCTGGCGATGATGACAATATCGCCGACGCTGGCGCAGTGGGCCGCCGCACCGTTAACAGAAATAATTCTCGAACCGCGTTCTGCCGCGATGGCATAAGTGGAGAAACGCTTGCCGTTGGTGACATTCCAGATATCGATGGCTTCGTTTTCGAGAATACCGGCTGCGTCAAGAAAATCCTGGTCAATGGCGCAAGAACCTTCATAGTGCAGGTCCGCATGAGTCACTTTCACGCGGTGGAGTTTGCCCTGCAGCATCGTGCGAATCATAACTTCTACCTTTCTACCCTGTCGTTAACGAAGCAGGCGGTGCCTGCTTTGAGGAAATTCTCACGCAGTATTGCCCGATTTTTGATGAGTGTCTACTCATCTGATGGCATTTGCGTCAGCAGTTTGCGTACCGCGCCGAAGCGTGCCATGTATCGCCTGTAACGAATTGAAATTTCTCTGAACGCTGCTCGGTAAACACTAAAGAGGCGGCTGACGACGGCGCGCCTTGACTGGATACTGCCTTCACGCAAGACAACACGGAAGACAGGGAAGATGGATGCACCGAGTACCACACCGCATGACGCGGTATTTAAACAATTTTTAATGCATGCGGAGACGGCTCGCGACTTTCTGGAGATACATTTGCCAGTGGAATTACGAGAACTTTGTGACCTCAACACGCTTCATTTAGAGTCGGGGAGTTTCATTGAAGAGAGCCTGAAAGGACACAGCACGGACGTGCTCTATTCCGTGCAAATGCAGGGCAATCCCGGTTATCTGCATGTTGTGATTGAACACCAAAGCAAGCCGGATAAGAAAATGGCCTTTCGCATGATGCGTTATTCTATTGCTGCCATGCACCGGCATCTGGAGGCGGATCACGATAAGCTGCCGCTGGTGGTGCCGATACTGTTTTATCAGGGCGAGGCCACACCTTATCCGCTCTCAATGTGCTGGTTTGATATATTTTACTCGCCGGAGCTGGCACGACGCGTCTATAACAGTCCTTTCCCGCTGGTGGATATCACCATCACACCGGATGACGAAATCATGCAACATCGGCGGATTGCGATTCTCGAACTACTGCAAAAACATATTCGCCAGCGCGACTTAATGTTATTGCTGGAGCAACTGGTCACGCTGATTGACGAAGGGTACACTAGCGGAAGTCAGTTAGTTGCCATGCAAAACTATATGCTGCAACGCGGTCATACTGAACAAGCGGATTTGTTTTATGGTGTGCTGAGAGACAGGGAAACGGGAGGGGAGTCTATGATGACGCTGGCGCAGTGGTTTGAAGAGAAAGGGATTGAGAAGGGGATTCAGCAGGGAAGACAGGAGGAAAGGCAAGAATTCGCCCTGCGTCTTCTAAGTAAAGGAATGTCTCGGGAAGACGTTGCAGAGATGACAAATTTATCTCTTGCTGAGATTGATAAGGTAATTAACCTTATTTAAGTTACCTGTGTTATGACAGATGACGTGGGGTAAATTAATAACTGGCGCCATCAGCCGTAGCGCCAGTTAAGTATTACGCCAGCTCGACCATTTTGTTGTCGATCAGGCGAGCATCGCCAAGCCAGGCGGCTACCAGAATTACTGCCCGTTTGCTGGTTTCAGAAACTTCCAGCAATGTGTCGGCATCGCGAATCTGAATATCATCGGCGCGGAAGCCTTTTTCATTCAGTTCTTGCCCCGCAATGGTAATAATTTCATCGAGATCCCGTTCCCCAGCCTGCAATTTGTCAGCAATCGAACTTAAAACTTTGTACAGACCAGGCGCAATTTTGCGTTGTTCCGCCGTCAGATAACCGTTACGGGAACTTAGCGCCAGACCGTCTTTGGCGCGCATAATTGGCACACCGACAATCTCAATATCGAAGCCCATATCGGCAACCATTTTGCGGATCAGCGCCAGTTGCTGAAAGTCCTTTTCACCGAAGCAGGCGATGTCCGGCTGGACCAGGTTAAACAGCTTGCTGACGATAGTCGAAACGCCGCGAAAATGCCCCGGACGGCTCGCGCCTTCCAGCATGGTCGAAAGCCCGGGAACGTCAACGTAAGTATGGGTTTCAGTACCGTTCGGGTAGATCTCTTTTACCGAAGGGGCGAAAACTAAATCCACTTTACGTTTGTTTAGCTTCTCGCAGTCCTCCTGCAAGGTCCGTGGATAACGTGCCAGATCTTCCGGGCGGTCGAACTGCATCGGGTTAACGAAAATACTGACGACGACCACATCGGCGCGGGCTTTGGCTTCGTCGACCAGCTTCATATGGCCATCGTGCAGATTACCCATAGTAGGCACCAGCGCCACGCGCTTGCCTTCCATACGCAGGCGGCGAATTTGCTGACGCAGCAGCGGCAGGGTTTCGATAATTAACACAACGTGACTCCTTAATGGAAACTGTGTTCTTCGCCCGGATAAACGCCGGACTCCACTTCAGCCATATACTGCCGCACAGCCGCGCGGATGTCGCCCGTTTCGGCGAGGAAATTTTTAGCGAATTTAGGAATGTGACCGCCGGTAATGCCGAAGGCGTCGTGCATCACGAGGATCTGCCCGTCAGTGACGTTGCCTGCGCCAATGCCAATAACCGGGATCGCCAGTGCTTCGGTAATACGTTTTGCCAGTTCAACCGGCACGCATTCCAGCACCAGCAGCTGTGCCCCAGCGGCTTCTAAGGCTAATGCATCGCTGAGCAGTTGATCGCCCGCTTCATCGCCGCGCCCCTGAACTTTGTAGCCACCGAAAATATTCACTGACTGTGGGGTTAAACCTAAGTGACCACATACAGGAACGGCACGTTCGGTCAGCATTTTTACGGTTTCGACCAGCCACTCACCGCCCTCAATTTTGACCATATTGGCACCGGCACGCATAACCGTTGCGGCGTTTTCAAAGGCTTGTTCCGGCGTGGCATACGCCATAAACGGCAGGTCAGCCAACAGCAGGCAGTTTGGCGCGCCGCGACGTACGGCGGCAGTGTGGTAGGCGATATCCTCGACGGTAACGGGAAGGGTGGAGTCGTGGCCCTGAACCGTCATGCCCAGCGAATCGCCTACCAGCATGACGTTAAGTCCTTCATCAGCAAATAGTTTCGCGAAGCTGTAGTCGTAAGCGGTGATGGTCGCGAAACGCTTTTTATCCTGCTTACATTTCTGAAGTGAAGCAATGGTGGTCGGTTTCATAACGTGTCCTGATAAATGATGTCGTGTTGCCTGGCATTTTATCAGTCACATTGGTGGGGGCAATGATTTATCAATTACCGCACCGCCAGATGATGGCGGTGCGGTGGACTTATTAAGGGTAGGTTACCTGGAAAGTACTGGTGGCTTTAAACTCACCAGCTTCTATTGGTATAGTTCCATCCTGTTGTAGCGTGGCCTGGAAATGGAGAGGGTATGTTATACCTGTATCTTGATCCGGGTAAACTCCTCCTGTTGTATCGTCTTTGCCTCTCGGGTCGTAATCTTTATAAACAGAATTTGAATCATTAGGTTTCAATGTCATTAGAGGATTTTTACTAGTTGCTAAACCTTCTATGAGTACACCGACTCCTTTTGCTGCGTCATTACCTGTGAGAGTATTACCAAGGAGTTGCCCGTTTTCAGTACCAACCTTTGTTGAAACTAATTTTGTCTCAATATTAGTCACACGAACGCAGTTTTGAAGTGAAATATCAAAAGGAACCGGTGTGGCACCGTTTCTGATTTGTTCTGCACTATATTCACCCATTTTTACCGTAGAACCAGTCACAGAAGTTCCACTAAGCATAGCGGTAAAACAAGTGGGATTAGTCAACTTGACATTGAGCAGATCGAAATCGATTTTGATAAAATAACTATGCTCATTTATACCTTGGCCTGCGCCATAGGCTTTAAATGAATACAGATAATTTGATGAGCTGGATAATTTGATCTGTTGAGTTACTGTTGGATCAAAGTTTGTATCTGTATAGAATTCAATTGTAAGGGTCTGATAAATACCACCTACAGCCCAGTATTTACGGGTGCTATTCGCATTATTGCAACTCCAATATAACACGTCTTCGCTTGGATTATACCACGAAAAATATTGTTCTGCAGAGTCACCAATGTATATCCCAGGTGAACTAACGTTAGTTACGGTACCGTAAGCTGACCACATGTTTGAAATTAATAATGTGTAATACAAACCAGGAACTGATGTATTAAATAATTTATGGGAGCCATACATTTTACCTGAGTCAACCATTGCATTTTCAATACGCATTGCGCTACCACTTGTGCTATCACTTCTGTTGCAATAAAGAAAACCACCACCAGAAGCGGTATCTAACTGACTCCACTGTAATTTTACACCTGTAGGTCCAAGCTGCGTCGGTTTGTAGAAAACTAAATTATTTGTACTTGTTGCATATCTGAATATGACAGTAGCATCGCCATTCGGCCCCGTTTCTCTCCATTTTTGATCTGACGGACCAACGCCGTAACTATTCCCAACAATATATCCTACGTTATCATCAGTGCCAGCACTCGCGGTATAACAACTCAAGCACAGAATTAAAAAAAGAAAATGTCTGAAGAATTTCTTCATTATCACTCCACCATCTACTGCTGTAACAGTCGCAGTTATTTGTTTTGATCTATTATTCGTAGTACACATCAACTAATATATGACTCATTACCTGGCCAGATATGACATCCAGCGCGGGATCGATTTTTTGCATTCTGGCATAAAATTTCCATGAAGAATTATGCAGGGCAGAAGTCATTACTGGATACACGGAACGAGAATTTCCTGCTGAACTAATAACATTGAATATATTGGTCGGGTCCTGAATGGAAAAGAGAACGACACCGACATTTTTAGCCCCGGTTGCGACTTCATTGGCAAATATTTGCCTTGAACCTGCAGCCATGACACCGCTAAGGGCTCTAAAATCAATATGTAACTGATTAAGCACATCGCCAGTTCCCTGTAATGCACAGTCTGATACTGTGACAGTGAACTCTTTTCCACCTGGTTGATAGCTTTCAGGAGTAACATTATCTGAAAAATATCCCACCCCAACGACGCCAAGATCAATATTACCCTGGTTACTGATTCCGCTTTTGCAAGTGCTGTTTTTTACATTGGCAACAAGGTCAATATCCTGCCCAGCGATGGCTGGATAGGTAATGGGAAACTGTAGTGACAGAAACAGAATTATTCTCTTCATCAGCTTACGTTGAGTGGGATGCATATATAGTTCCTGGATCTGTCAGTCTGTTAGTTATAGGTTACTGTAAATGTGGCAGGTGCAGAAAATTTACCCGCAGTGACATTGCTTACGGTTTTATTTTTTTCGACGACCAGTCGAGCACTCATCGGATAATAAACAACCGCGTTGGCTGCATTGGAGATAGTGACCTCTTGAGATGCTGGTGTCACACAACTAAATTGTGTTGCGCTCCCTGTTGCCGGAGTTTCGGTGCTCCAGACTTCAACGGCGACGGCACTTGCTTTATCTGCGGCTGTGGATCCATTTGCGAACCCCGCACCGTCATTAGCAGTACCTTCGCATGTGGCTCGCTTGGTTAATTTTATTTGTGCTTTTTTATTGGGGATACCCGCACAGTCTTTGAATTTGAGTTTGAATGTTTTAACTTTGGTCTTGGCATTGATTTCAGAAATATATACATCGCCAAAGTCAACAACAGAAATGTCCTGATCAGAGTCATTTACTAATGTAGCAGTACAAGTACCTATTTCTACGGTAGTAATCACGGTCAGCCCAATGCTGTCTGTTGCCGCATAAGAGGGTACGCTGAACAATGAGGCAGCCAAAACGACACTGCTGGATAATCCATAACGTAAATTTTTAAATGTCATCTTAATTATCCTTCTTATTGATAGATGAAATTAAACGTTGCCAGTGCACGAAAATTCCCCGGTACGCCTTGCCCTGCATCTGTTTCACGTAGCGCAACGGTCATTTCAAGACCCTTATCGGGCTGCATCTCGTCTGTGCTCCAGCGTATCTTTTCCGCACTGTTAGGTTTAAGGAAAGTGGCATCATCAGTAGTCCGTTTTTTGAAACCCATACCGATATTACTTGTCGTCGAAGATGAATCACCAGACTGCGGTATAATAAGCTTAGGTGAGCTTGATGATGCATTTCCGGTCAGAGTGGTATCAATCCAACTGATGCCACTGCTGCACCCACTAGCAACCAGTTTAAAATCAGCCTGAGATTCTGTCGTTTTATTCGCGATCTTATCCAGACCCATCTTAGGGATTCTCAATGTGTAGTTATTATTGCCATCATTCGTGACGTTATTACCAGTAAGTGTGATGTTACAGGTTGTCGCTTTGACAGTGGCTGTAAACTCTACATTAATATCCGTTGCAAATACTGATGGTGATAATAATATTCCCATCAGTATCGCTATTTTATGTGGCGTTATTTTTATCATTTGACGTCCCTTGTAGTTACTGAATCTGACACCGAATTCCATTCAGAATAATAGATTGCGCTATTTTTTCTGCTTCTGAACTTTGTTGATAATGCGCAAGACAACTTACGGGTTTACTTTCTTCGAGCCATTTAATGCTGATATTTCCCTGCTGCTCAATACCACGAACAAATGCTTGTCCACCCTGTCCAACATTACCAATGACATTGCCTTGCTCATCATAAATATCTGCAGCAAATGGAATATTTTTACCATCACTTCGTGTGATGTTCATAATGGCTGATTGCCCTTGCACGGTTTCAAAATCAGCAAAGACGACTGAACCCTGACGCGGTACAGCTACTGCACTGGTACTTTTTAATTCAACATCGTTCTCAAGATCGTTGATATCCAGCGCGATACGGTTTTCATGATAAGGAGAAAGAGCGCTGGTGACACCATAACCCCATCGATCGATAGTACTGTTGCCATAATTTATTCGCGCTCCTTGAGCACCTGGAGCCTGAACTACCGCCAGTGTATCGGAGTCGCTAAAACTGTCATTACTGAAGGTCAGGCCGCCGCTATGCAATACAAAACCACCGTCGGTGCTGAGAGACACTTGACGACTGTTATCGCTATTTGCAGAAACTGAACCTGCCAGGGTTCCCCACGGTGATTCATAGCTGGCATAACCCCCAACATAACTCAAATCTTTGCTGGCTTTATTCATCGTATAGCCAGTATTTACGCTATAACTGAGGCGAGCGTTATCACTATAGCCACTGCTACTGACGTTGAGTTGGTTATTACCCTTAAAGTCACTGCTCATTTGAGTATCAATACTCTGGAAACCTGAAGTCCGTTGTTCAGTGCCAAGTAATTTTTCAATAGGAATGGTGAAACTGAGATAAACGCTATCGTCAGTGTCGCCGTCTTCATTCCATGAACGCTGGGCACTGACACTGTAGCTGCCCCAGGATGCACTGTTACTGTAGCCAATAGAGTAATTGCTACGATTTTGTCCGGAAGCCCAGTAATCGGACCAACTTCCGGAAAGATAAAATGAACCGTAATCTTTTTTCTCAAATTTTAGCGGTTGGTTAATACTGACCGTAACCTGATTTTTCATGCGCGAGTAATTACGCATGGATTTCGGTTCAAGATCTTGTTCGGGATGTTTCACTTCATCAATTAGAGTTAGTGCATCATTAAGACCAAGGTAATTCTGTGTCGAATAGCGATAGGCCGCGATATTCAGTGAAGTACTTGTTTCTTCGAATAACTTGTTCCAGGAAACACGATAACTTTGTCCCTGATATGTTTTATCATCCGGTATACGAACATTGGAGTGAGTCACATCGAAAGAAAATGCACCGACTGAAGTATTCAGACCAAGACCTAACAAACCAGCGGTATAGTTATTATCGGTAATCTGAATACCAGTATAACCCGTTAGATAGTTATTCAGACCGTAGTAGTAGCTGGCCTGAAATAAATTAGGCTCATCCTGAATATCATCTTTTAAGACCTGGCCGCCGCTAATATCCCAACGTCCAACGCCAGGGCGTAACATTTGAACGACCGATGAAAAAGGTTGCGAGAATGTCCGCTTTGAGCCATCGGATTCTTCGACAGTAACAATAAGATCGCTGCCGTAACCTGACGGACTCAGATCATCAATGACGAAAGCGCCTGGCGGCACAGTCGTTTCATAAATCTTATAGCCACCTTGCGTAATAGTGACTTTGGCGTTGGTATTAGCAACGCCATGAATGATAGGCGCAAAACTCGCTAATGTCGGAGGCAACATGCGGCTGTCGCTGTATAAACGAATGCCGCGTATACTGACAGAATCAAAGGTTTCGCCCGTTGTATAAGACTCACCAAGAATGAGTTGAGAACGCAGCGAGGCGATATCACGCTGTATATACCGATTCTTAAAATCATAATTACTGCCAGAATCGGTCATCCAGTTGTAGTTGCCTGAGGCACGCAGTCGCCATGCACCTAAATTCATCCCACCGTTAAAAGCAGCATAAATGCTGTCATTTCTTCGACCAGGAGTTTCACTATGATATCCGTTGAGGTTGTATGACAACATGGCCGCATTAATGCCATTTTCCCATAACGATGGATCAACATAGTTTTGGTAATTTTTCATTACCCATGCCTGAGGAACGTCTATATCCAGACGTTGCTCGTTAACGTCATAACGAACAGAAGCCTGAGGGATAATTTCCGTCAAATTAAGGCAATTGCCGAGTGTTTCATCCCTGGCAAGCAGAACGGCTTTTTCGTTATTTATATCGGGAGAATTTATATGAAACTGCAATAAATTCTTAAGTGTGATACAGGCTTGTGCGTTTTTTTTTCCTTCAATTTCAATAAATGTAATGCTTTGGTTAATAATAGGTTGATCGTTGACATAAACACTGACGTCGTACATACCCGGTATAGCAGGGTTACCTTCACTATACCGGCTGAGATCAATATTTGAGGCATTCTGCCCCATCAGGAAGGTATGGTCATATTCAACAAGTTCAGCACAGAAAGCACTATTGCAATACAGCAGCGCGCAAAACGTAGCGATACGGGTCAGATGATTATGATAATTTTTAGTTGGTTTTATAGTCACGTTATGCTTCCTGCGGAATTATATCCTTGCCTGATTACAGACTGGCATTACCTTCAATGGCGCCACCAAAATCATTAATGGCGTAAAAATGTACTTTTGCAGAACTTGCTTTGCCATTAAGGCCAGTGACTTTCATGACCTCATCACTAAATGGTGCAATCATTTTCACATCAATCGGATAGCGTTTACCGCTAGCTTCTAAATCACCACTGCTAAAAGAGACGTAGTAAGGGGTTGGATTGGTCACTCGCAATGACGCCTTACCTTCTGAACCTGACCAGAACCACTTCAGGGCTAACGGGGCTTCAGAGGGATTTCCCTTCAATCCATCCGGGCGATAGAAAAGTTTTATACGTGTGCGAAATGCCAGTTGCAGCAGACTTTGATTCGCGACCTTTTCTGCATCTGGTTTTGGTGGAACTTCCAGTACGTTAAACCAGAACACGCTCTCTCTGTCTTTAGGCAGTGAGGTGCTGGCTGTGTACATTAATTTGATTGTTTGCCCACGTTTGGCATCAATACGCGATACTGGCGGCGTGGCAGTAAAAGGGACTGTAATACTGCCAGGCTCAGCGTTGTCATCGCCAGTATCTAACCAACTCTGGACAAGCAACGGGTTATTCCCTTTATTTTCCAGACGTACGTTGACACTTTTTTGATCGCTTTTATATATTACGCGAGTACCCGAAATGACAATGTCCGCAATAGACGATGAACTAAAAGCCATACAGGTTACGAAGCATAAAGCTGTTGTATGTTTGGTGTTAAAAAACATAAACCATCCCTGACAGAGTTAATTAAAACAGGGAATAATATAAAAATAGAAATTATTAACACTATTCCCTGTATATTCATTCAATCAATTTAATTGGTGAATACTTACTGATAAGTAATGGTGTATGCAGTGTTAGTTTTTACATAACCAGCAGTTGCTGTTTGGTCTGCGACGGCACGAACGTAAGACGCTTTAAAATCATAAACAGCAGATTTTGTCGTTGCATCCAGGGCTTTAGTATACACATCGCCAGGGTTGTTAATTTGAACCTGTTTGATAGTGGAACCATCAATATTGTGCAGAGCGATATTCACGCCGTCAGACGGGTTGTTAATAGACATGTCGTTGTTCAGCGTTCCTTTGCTATTACCAAAGAAAACAGAACCGAAGGTCATTTTAGCTGTACTACCTGGATTCGGATTTGCTTTGCTGCAGTCAACGGTGATGCTGAAAGGTTTGGCTTTAGCGCCAACGGTGTCATTCAGCACGCCAGCATCGATTTCACCAACAGTTGCAGTTTGCAGCAGGATCAGACCATCTTTATTACCGCCGTCAACGCGGGTTTCACAGGTGTTATCAACAACCAGACCACTGATATTTAACTGACCACCATCCATATCAGCAGAAGCAGTACCTGCAACCATTGCCAGCATAAGACCAGACAGGGCAAAACCTAATTTTTTAGACATAAAAATCCTTGAATAAAATTCCATTAGTCAGACTACTGGTTTGAAGAATGACTATTCATGACACAAATGTTATAAGCAGATGCTAGATATTAATGAGCAATGATATTTGTTACCAAAATTTACAACCATTGTTCATTAGGACGCCTATTGTGCACTTTAAGGGCTTTTGAACAAATTAAATTTTCTTAATTCAAAATTAAGCAAAAATAAATTCACAAGTGCAATTGGTTAGGGTATGGCGATGGGATTGATATTTATCTGCGGGAATTTATATTATGTTTCTGCAAAAATGTTTAAACTAAAATTTTTATTAAGGAAAGAGAGGATGTATGATTTTCAGAAAATATTTATATTCGTAATATAAATAAATTACCATTTGCTTAATTTGTCAAATGCTCTTGTATGTAAGACTTCACGCAACGTCTCCCCATCAGGAAACGCCAGCTCCGGTGCAATCTCAAACAGCGGCCACAGCATAAATCCACGATTCTTCATATCGTAGTGCGGAACGGTCAGGCGTTCGGTATTTATCACTTCATTACCAAACAGCATGATATCGAGATCCAGCGTGCGTGGTCCCCAGCGTTCAGCTTTACGAACACGACCCTGTTGCAGTTCTATGCGCTGTGTATGGTTGAGTAACTCTTCCGGGGCGAGCGAAGTTTCAAGCGCCACGGCGGCGTTGAGGTAATCGGGTTGATCTTGCGGCCCCAGCGGTGGGGTGCGGTAAAACGAAGAAACGGCAAGAATGTGGCTTTCAGGGATATCGCCTAATGCTTTCAGGGCAGCATTGACCTGCTCCAGCGGAGAGGCCAGATTGCTGCCTATGGCAATATACGCCACTGTCATGCGGTACCCTCACGACGCGGTGCGCGTTTGCGTGGACGACGAGTACGACGACGCGGTGACGGTTCTTCATCCAGCTCGTTAAGCATCCCTTTTTGATCTGGTGGTGCGGAAACCTGGAACTCACCCCACCATTTCACCAGACGCTGCAGTTCAGCATTACGTTCAACTTCAGCTCGCAAGGCCAACAGGTCATAAGCCGCACGGAACTTAGGATGCTCCAGCAGTTTCCATGCGCGTTTACCCTGACGACGGGACATACGCAACTGCAACTGCCAGATATCGCGGGTTAACGTCGTCAGACGTTTCGGGATTGCCAGTGAACGGCAGGCTTCGTCCAGCACGTCGTTCATCGCCAGCGCGAAAGCGTCGTGATAGGTCAGGCCGCTTTCCTGGGCAATCTTCTGTGCCGTCTCCAGCAGTGGGTACCAGAACATGGCGGCAAACAGGAACGCCGGGTTCACGCGCATATCGTTATGGATACGCGTATCGGTATTCTTCAGCACCTGTTCAATGATCCGCTCCATCGGGCTGTCGCCATTTTCCGTGAAGTAGCGGGTAATGGTCGGGAACAGCGGCTGGAACAGATGATATTCACACAACAGCTTATAGGTATCGTAACCGTAGCCCGCTTGTAGCAGTTTAAGCGATTCTTCAAACAGGCGTGCCGGTGGGATATCGTTCAACAGGGTAGCGAGGCGAGGGATCGGTTCTGCGGTTTCCGGGCTGATGCGCATACCCAATTTGGCGGCAAAACGTACCGCGCGCAGCATACGTACCGGATCTTCACGGTAGCGCGTTTCCGGGTTACCAATCAGACGGATAACGCCGTCCTTCAGATCCTTCATACCGCCAACGTAATCACGGACGGTAAAATCCGCTACGCTGTAATAGAGGCTGTTGATAGTGAAATCGCGGCGCTGGGCGTCTTCTTCGATGGAGCCGAAAATGTTGTCGCGCAGCAACATGCCGTTTTGCCCGCGTTGGGAGGTCGTGCGGTCGCTGACGTTACCTTCGTGGTGTCCACGGAAGGTCGCAACTTCGATAATCTCCGGGCCAAACATCACATGAGCCAGACGGAAACGGCGACCCACCAGGCGGCAGTTACGGAACAGTTTGCGCACCTGCTCAGGCGTGGCGTTAGTGGTTACGTCAAAATCTTTCGGCTTTTTGCCGAGTAACAGGTCGCGCACGCCGCCGCCAACCAGCCAGGCTTCGTATCCCGCTTTATTGAGCCTGTACATTACCTTCAGGGCATTTTCACTGATATCTTTGCGGGAAATAGCATGCTGCTCACGCGGGATCACCGTCACCTGTGGACGGGCGACTGCCTGTTCAGCCTCGCTTTCCTCGCGGCTTAGCACCTTGCGGCAAAAATTAGCGACTCGGGTAAAAATAGTACACCTCGGTAGTGTCAAACATCATTCAGGACAAAAAAATAGCGGCTAATCATAGCTCAGCATGACGCATTTGAGAATGTTGAATTTACAATTGCCGACTCGGGCACGGCGGTAAGCCGCCAGTTTTTGACGGCTGACTGAAGGATTTGCTCGACGCTGAAATCCTGCCAGTGTGCTTCTGCCTGCTGCCCCAGAAATTGAAGTGCCGCGATTAGTACCGGGCGTGGATCGCCTTTCGGCAACGCAGGCGCATGATTCTGCTTGGAAAGTTTAGCGCCTTGTGGATTAAGCGCCAGCGGCAGATGAATGTAATCTGGCACTTTCCAGCCAAAAAGCTGGTACAGCGAGATTTGCCTTACTGTTGGTTCAATCAGATCAGCCCCACGCACTATTTCTGTAACGCCCTGGAAATGATCATCAACCACAACAGCCAGGTTGTAGGCGAACAACCCATCACGGCGATGAATGATAAAATCTTCCCGTGCCAGTTTTTCGTCGGCGTGAATAATGCCGCGCAGCTGGTCAGTAAATTGCGTGACCGGATGCTGCTGGCGGATACGCACTGCGGCATTGTCTGGTCCATGATGCAACACCCGGCAATGACCGTCGTAAATACCGCCAATGCTTTGAATACGCGCACGCGTACAGGTGCAGTAATAACTTAGTCCTTGTTCATGTAACCAGGCGAGTGCTTCACGATAGGCGTGGTGACGTTGCGATTGCCAGAGAACATCGCCGTCCCAGTGCAGACCGTAATGTTCCAGCTGGCGCAGGATAGTTTCTGCGGCACCGGGAACTTCACGAGGCGGGTCGATATCTTCTATGCGTACCAGCCAGCGACCTTGCCGGGCGCGAGCCTGCAAATAGCTGCCGAGCGCGGCGATCAGAGAGCCAAAATGAAGCTCGCCGGAAGGAGAGGGGGCGAAGCGGCCAATATACTGTGTGTCTGTCATCTCTTTGAACAAAAAATAAGGCGGGAGCATTTCCCGCCTGTGGTAAACGTGATGGAACGGCTGTAATTAGCCAGCCATCTGTTTTTCGCGAATTTCAGCCAGCGTTTTGCAGTCGATGCACAGATCGGCTGTCGGGCGCGCTTCCAGACGGCGAATACCAATTTCAACACCGCAGGATTCGCAGTAGCCGAAATCTTCGTCTTCCACTTTTTTCAGCGTCTTCTCGATCTTTTTGATCAGCTTACGCTCGCGATCGCGGTTACGCAGTTCGAGGCTGAACTCTTCTTCCTGGGCTGCACGGTCTACCGGGTCCGGGAAGTTGGCTGCTTCATCCTGCATATGTGTAACGGTGCGATCGACTTCATCCCTGAGTTGATTACGCCATGCTTCCAGAATACGACGGAAGTGCGCCAGCTGGGCTTCATTCATATACTCTTCGCCCGGCTTCTCCTGATATGGTTCCACCCCAGCGATGGCGAGAATACTCAGGGACGATGTTTTACGGTTTTGCCCTTCTTGCATGTTGCTTCTCCTTAACACGCACTATCGATCCCCATGTTCGGGGGAAAAATGAGGCCGCTATAAATAGCAGATGCTTTTCCGGATAGCAATTATCTAAACGTAACACTTGACAACTGTGTGAGGAAAAGCGTATTTGCGCACGCGACCAGAATGTAAATTAACCAGTTACTTACTTTACTACAATGTAACCGGCAGTGATTTTTTAAGAGCCATGCCTTCAGCAGAAATTTCCGCTTTGTAAGCCAGAATTTCTACCCCCCTCTGTTGAGCTTCTGACAATAGTTGCGCGTATTTCTCATCGATGTGGCGCGCGGGTGAAAACCGTGTAATGGCTGAATGCAGCACGGCGAAAAAGATAACCGCACGCTGGCCTTCAGCCGCTACGCTCATCAACTCCCGAAGGTGTTTCTGACCTCGTTCAGTGACCGCATCGGGAAAATATCCCTGTTCGTTCTCCGCTAACGTAACCGATTTCACTTCAATATAGCAGTCTGGACGCGAATCCGCCTGCAACATAAAGTCAATACGGCTGCGTTCTGCGCCGTATTTTACTTCGCTTTTCAGCGAGCTATAGCCTGACAGTTCTGAAATTGATTCATTAAGGATAGCCTCTTTCGTCAACCTGTTAGCCCAAAGCGTGTTGACGCAAATAAATGCGCCGCTCTGGCTTTGAGTTAATTCCCAGGTGTGTGGGTATTTCCGTTTGGTGTTGTCTGAAGTCGAATACCAGACGGTATCGCCAGGCGTTGCACAACCGGTCATTGCACCCGTATTCGGGCAGTGTAGCGTTAATTCGCGACCATCGGGTGTGATCACATCGGCTAAAAAACGTTTGTAACGCTGAATTAGCGTCGCGCGCTGTAGAGGGGGAGAGAATTCCATTGCGACAATCCTTGTTATTGCGTTAGCGCCCAGCGTTTTAGCGGCGTGTAGCGTGTGCGTCCACGGGCAAACGAGGAGGCGTAAAGGGTGAACTCCGTCACCGCATAAGACCAGTTAAAACCTGGCGGCGGGATTGTCACCGCCTCGCTGGCGTCGCGCAATAAGGTAATATGTGGATGAAACGGACGATTGCTTTGAAAACAACCGCTGCGGGCAGCCTGTGAACGGAGCATATTCGCCAGCTGGATTAAGCCGCGTGGAGGCTGACGCATCCCTAACCACACCACACGCGAACGCAGCCATTGTCCGGCGTCATCAAGCGTGAGTGTGAAACCAGGTTGACGAATCCGTCCGGCTAAAAGAGAAAGCGCCTTCTCTTTCTCGGCGCTCACTTCGCCTAAAAATGCCAGAGTCAGATGCAAATTATCGGCGGCGACCGGACGTCCCGCCTCAGGTGGGAAGTGTGTGGCGCGCCAATGGATAATCTGTTCGCGGATTTCTGCAGGTAAGTCGATAGCAAAGAACAGACGTTGCGGTTCAGACATGTGAGGCACTCGGTTATGAATTACCGCGATGCTACAATGTGGCGCGAAGAATGTTAACCCTCTGGAGCGTTTTGTGTCGTCGTTGCCCGTTGCTGCCGTCTTATCTGAATTACTTACCGCTCTCGATTGTGCGCCGCAGGTATTATTAAGTGCGCCGACCGGGGCCGGGAAATCAACCTGGCTGCCGCTGCAACTGCTGGCGCATCCCGGCATTAACGGGAAAATTATCCTGCTGGAGCCGCGTCGTCTGGCGGCGCGTAACGTCGCGCAACGACTGGCGGAGCTGCTTAACGAAAAGCCAGGCGATACCGTTGGCTACCGGATGCGTGCGCAAAACTGCGTCGGGCCGAATACCCGCCTGGAAGTGGTTACCGAAGGCGTGCTGACGCGCATGATCCAGCGTGACCCGGAACTGAGCGGTGTTGGATTGGTGATCCTCGATGAATTTCATGAGCGCAGCTTGCAGGCGGATTTGGCGTTGGCGCTGTTACTCGATGTGCAACAAGGTCTGCGTGATGACCTTAAACTGCTGATTATGTCGGCTACGCTGGATAACGACCGCTTGCAGCAAATGCTGCCAGAAGCGCCCGTCGTCATCTCAGAAGGGCGCTCGTTTCCGGTTGAACGCCATTATTTACCGCTGCCCGCGCATCAGCGTTTTGACGAAGCCGTTGCGGTAGCCACCGCCGAAATGCTGCGTCAGGAAAGCGGATCATTACTGTTATTTTTACCTGGCGTCGGAGAAATTCAGCGTGTGCAGGAACAACTGGCTTCGCGCATCGGCAGTGATGTGTTGCTCTGCCCGCTGTATGGCGCGTTGTCGCTGAACGATCAGCGAAAAGCGATCCTCCCGGCACCGCAAGGGATGCGCAAAGTGGTGCTGGCGACCAATATTGCTGAAACCAGTTTAACCATTGAAGGTATTCGTCTGGTGGTGGATTGTGCCCAGGAGCGTGTGGCGCGTTTTGATCCGCGCACGGGGCTTACGCGACTGATTACTCAACGCGTTAGCCAGGCATCCATGACGCAGCGTGCCGGGCGCGCCGGGCGTCTGGAGCCGGGTATCAGCCTGCATTTAATCGCCAAAGAACAAGCAGAACGCGCCGCGGCGCAAAGTGAACCGGAGATCTTACAAAGCGATCTTTCCGGTTTGCTGATGGAATTACTGCAATGGGGATGCAGCGATCCGGCGCAGATGAGCTGGCTGGATCAACCGCCAACGGTGAATCTACTGGCCGCGAAACGCCTGTTACAAATGCTGGGGGCGCTGGAGGGTGAACGGCTTAGTGCGCAGGGGCAAAAAATGGCAGCGCTGGGTAACGATCCGCGTTTAGCGGCAATGCTGGTTAGCGCGAAGAACGACGACGAAGCTGCTACCGCGGCAAAAATTGCCGCCATTCTCGAAGAGCCGCCACGGATGGGCAATAGTGACCTGGGCGTGGCGTTTTCGCGCAATCAACCAGCCTGGCAGCAACGTAGTCAGCAACTGTTAAAACGCTTAAACGTACGTGGCGGTGAGGCAGACAGTTCGCTTATCGCGCCGCTACTTGCCGGGGCGTTTGCCGATCGCATTGCTCGTCGCCGTGGGCAAGATGGACGCTATCAACTGGCAAACGGCATGGGAGCGATGCTCGATGCCAACGACGCGCTAAGCCGCCACGAATGGTTGATCGCACCGTTATTATTGCAGGGCAGCGCCTCGCCGGATGCGCGGATTTTACTGGCGTTACCGGTCGATATTGATGAATTAGTACAACGCTGTCCGCAGCTGGTGCAGCAATCTGACACCGTGGAATGGGATGACGCGCAAGGTACGCTGAAAGCCTGGCGTCGGCTGCAAATCGGTCAGTTGACGGTGAAAGTGCAGCCACTGGCGAAACCGTCAGAAGACGAGTTGCATCAGGCGATGCTTAACGGCATTCGTGAAAAAGGTTTAAGCGTGCTCAACTGGACGGCGGAAGCGGAACAGCTACGCTTGCGTTTGTTATGCGCCGCAAAGTGGTTGCCGGAATATGACTGGCCAGCGGTTGATGATGAAAGTTTATTGGCGACGCTGGAAACGTGGCTGCTGCCACATATGACTGGCGTACATTCACTACGCGGCCTGAAATCACTCGACATTTATCAGGCACTACGCGGATTACTTGATTGGGGAATGCAGCAACGTCTGGATAGTGAATTGCCTGCGCATTACACTGTGCCGACGGGAAGCCGGATCGCCATTCGTTATCATGAAGATAACCCGCCCGCGCTGGCGGTGAGAATGCAAGAGATGTTTGGCGAGGCCACCAATCCGACGATCGCCCAGGGGCGCGTGCCGCTGGTGCTGGAGTTGCTTTCACCTGCCCAAAGGCCATTACAAATCACACGAGATTTGAGCGCCTTCTGGAAAGGAGCGTACCGTGAGGTGCAAAAAGAGATGAAAGGGCGTTATCCCAAACATGTCTGGCCGGACGACCCGGCAAATACTGCACCGACGCGACGGACGAAAAAGTATTCGTCAGGTTGGTTTTCTCCCACCCCCTGTGGGAGTGGGCCGGGGTGCGGGCATCAGCGCGCACGTTCACCCTCACCCTAACCCTCTCCCTCAAGGGAGAGGGGACCGATCGAGCACAAATTTTGAGAGATATCTTCTTCTGTCTTGTAACAGAAGAACAGAAAATCGGGCTTTTGCGCCTGAATATTGCGGAGAAAAAGCATGGCCGGGAATGACCGCGAGCCAATTGGACGCAAAGGGAAACCGACGCGTCCGGTCAAACAAAAGGTAAGCCGTCGTCGTTACGAAGATGACGATGATTACGACGATTATGATGACTATGAGGATGAAGAACCGATGCCGCGCAAAGGTAAGGGCAAAGGCAAAGGGCGTAAGCCTCGTGGCAAACGCGGCTGGCTATGGCTACTGCTAAAACTGGCTATCGTTTTTGCCGTGCTGATCGCCATTTACGGCGTTTATCTCGATCAAAAAATTCGTAGCCGTATTGATGGCAAGGTCTGGCAACTGCCTGCGGCAGTTTATGGCCGAATGGTCAATCTTGAGCCAGACATGACCATCAGCAAGAACGAGATGGTGAAGCTGCTGGAGGCGACCCAGTATCGTCAGGTGTCGAAAATGACCCGTCCTGGCGAATTTACCGTGCAGGCCAACAGCATTGAGATGATTCGCCGTCCGTTTGATTTCCCGGACAGTAAAGAAGGACAGGTGCGCGCGCGTCTGACCTTTGATGGCGATCATCTGGCGACGATCGTCAATATGGAGAACAACCGTCAGTTCGGTTTCTTCCGTCTTGATCCGCGTCTGATCACCATGATCTCTTCGCCAAACGGTGAGCAGCGTCTGTTTGTGCCGCGCAGTGGTTTCCCGGATTTGCTGGTGGATACTTTGCTGGCGACAGAAGACCGTCATTTTTACGAGCATGATGGAATCAGTCTCTACTCAATCGGACGTGCGGTGCTGGCAAACCTGACCGCCGGACGCACGGTACAGGGTGCGAGTACGCTGACGCAACAGCTGGTGAAAAACCTGTTCCTCTCCAGCGAGCGTTCTTACTGGCGTAAAGCGAACGAAGCTTACATGGCGCTGATCATGGACGCGCGTTACAGCAAAGACCGTATTCTTGAGCTGTATATGAACGAGGTGTATCTCGGTCAGAGCGGCGACAACGAAATCCGCGGCTTCCCGCTGGCAAGCTTGTATTACTTTGGTCGCCCGGTAGAAGAGCTAAGCCTCGACCAGCAGGCGCTGTTAGTCGGTATGGTGAAAGGGGCGTCCATCTACAACCCGTGGCGTAACCCAAAACTGGCGCTGGAGCGACGTAATCTGGTGCTGCGTCTGCTGCAACAGCAACAGATTATTGATCAAGAACTCTATGACATGTTGAGTGCACGTCCGCTGGGTGTTCAGCCACGCGGTGGGGTGATCTCTCCACAGCCAGCCTTTATGCAACTGGTGCGTCAGGAGCTGCAGGCGAAATTAGGCGATAAGGTAAAAGATCTCTCCGGCGTGAAGATCTTCACTACCTTTGACTCGGTGGCCCAGGACGCGGCAGAAAAAGCCGCCGTGGAAGGCATTCCGGCACTGAAGAAACAGCGTAAGTTGAGCGATCTTGAAACTGCGATTGTGGTCGTCGACCGCTTTAGTGGTGAAGTTCGTGCGATGGTCGGTGGTTCTGAGCCGCAGTTTGCGGGCTACAACCGTGCGATGCAGGCGCGTCGTTCGATTGGTTCCCTTGCAAAACCAGCGACTTATCTGACTGCCTTAAGCCAGCCGAAAATCTATCGTCTGAATACGTGGATTGCGGATGCGCCAATCGCGCTGCGTCAGCCGAATGGCCAGGTCTGGTCACCGCAGAATGATGACCGTCGTTATAGCGAAAGCGGCAGAGTGATGCTGGTGGATGCGTTGACCCGTTCGATGAACGTGCCGACGGTAAATCTGGGGATGGCGCTGGGGCTGCCTGCGGTTACGGAGACCTGGATCAAACTGGGCGTACCGAAAGATCAGTTGCATCCGGTTCCGGCGATGCTGCTGGGGGCGTTGAACTTAACGCCAATCGAAGTGGCGCAGGCGTTCCAGACCATCGCCAGCGGCGGTAACCGTGCACCGCTTTCTGCACTGCGTTCGGTAATTGCGGAAGATGGCAAGGTGCTGTATCAGAGCTTCCCACAGGCGGAACGCGCTGTTCCGGCGCAGGCGGCGTATCTGACACTATGGACCATGCAGCAGGTGGTACAACGCGGTACGGGTCGTCAGCTTGGGGCGAAATACCCGAACCTGCATCTGGCAGGGAAAACAGGGACTACCAACAATAACGTAGATACCTGGTTTGCAGGCATTGACGGCAGCACGGTGACCATCACCTGGGTAGGCCGTGATAACAACCAGCCGACCAAACTGTATGGAGCCAGCGGGGCAATGTCGATTTATCAGCGTTATCTGGCTAACCAGACGCCAACGCCGCTGAATCTTGTTCCGCCAGAAGATATTGCAGATATGGGCGTGGACTACGACGGCAACTTTGTTTGCAGCGGTGGCATGCGTGTCTTGCCGGTCTGGACCAGCGATCCGCAATCGCTGTGCCAGCAGAGCGAGATGCAGCAGCAGCCGTCAGGCAATCCGTTTGATCAGTCTTCTCAGCCGCAGCAACAGCCGCAACAGCAACCTGCTCAGCAAGAGCAGAAAGACAGCGACGGTGTAGCCGGTTGGATCAAGGATATGTTTGGTAGTAATTAACATCTAAGCGTGAAATACCGGATGGCGAGTTGCCATCCGGTAAAATAACATCCCATCTAAGATATTAACCCTTTCTTTTCATCTGGTTGTTTATTAACCCTTCAGGAACGCTCAGATTGCGTACCGCTTGCGAACCCGCCAGCGTTTCGAATATTATCTTATCTTTATAATAATCATTCTCGTTTACGTTATCATTCACTTTACATCAGAGATATACCAATGGCGCGTTCCAAAACTGCTCAGCCAAAACACTCACTGCGTAAAATCGCAGTTGTAGTAGCCACAGCGGTAAGCGGCATGTCTGTTTATGCACAGGCAGCGGTTGAACCGAAAGAAGACACTATCACCGTTACCGCTGCACCTGCGCCGCAAGAAAGCGCATGGGGGCCTGCTGCAACTATTGCGGCGCGACAGTCTGCTACCGGCACTAAAACCGATACGCCGATTCAAAAAGTGCCACAGTCTATTTCTGTTGTGACCGCCGAAGAGATGGCGCTGCATCAGCCGAAGTCGGTAAAAGAAGCGCTTAGCTACACGCCGGGTGTCTCTGTTGGTACGCGTGGCGCATCCAACACCTATGACCACCTGATCATTCGCGGCTTTGCGGCAGAAGGCCAAAGCCAGAATAACTATCTGAATGGCCTGAAGTTGCAGGGCAACTTCTATAACGATGCGGTCATTGACCCGTATATGCTGGAACGCGCTGAAATTATGCGTGGCCCGGTTTCCGTGCTTTACGGTAAAAGCAGTCCTGGCGGCCTGTTGAATATGGTCAGCAAGCGTCCGACCACCGAACCGCTGAAAGAAGTTCAGTTTAAAGCCGGTACTGACAGCCTGTTCCAGACTGGTTTTGACTTTAGCGATTCGTTGGATGATGACGGTGTTTACTCTTATCGCCTGACCGGTCTTGCGCGTTCTGCCAATGCCCAGCAGAAAGGGTCAGAAGAGCAGCGTTATGCTATTGCACCGGCGTTCACCTGGCGTCCGGATGATAAAACCAATTTCACCTTCCTTTCTTACTTCCAGAACGAGCCGGAAACCGGTTATTACGGCTGGTTGCCGAAAGAGGGAACCGTTGAGCCGCTGCCGAACGGTAAGCGTCTGCCGACAGACTTTAATGAAGGGGCGAAGAACAACACCTATTCTCGTAATGAGAAGATGGTCGGCTACAGCTTCGATCACGAATTTAACGACACCTTTACTGTGCGTCAGAACCTGCGCTTTGCTGAAAACAAAACCTCGCAAAACAGCGTTTATGGTTACGGCGTCTGCTCCGATCCGGCGAATGCTTACAGCAAACAGTGTGCGGCATTAGCGCCAGCGGATAAAGGCCATTATCTGGCACGTAAATACGTCGTTGATGATGAGAAGCTGCAAAACTTCTCCGTTGATACCCAGTTGCAGAGCAAGTTTGCCACTGGCGATATCGACCACACCCTGCTGACCGGTGTCGACTTTATGCGTATGCGTAATGACATCAACGCCTGGTTTGGTTACGACGACTCTGTGCCACTGCTCAATCTGTACAATCCGGTGAATACCGATTTCGACTTCAATGCCAAAGATCCGGCAAACTCCGGCCCTTACCGCATTCTGAATAAGCAGAAACAAACGGGCGTTTATGTTCAGGATCAGGCGCAGTGGGATAAAGTGCTGGTCACCCTGGGCGGTCGTTATGACTGGGCAGATCAAGAATCTCTTAACCGCGTTGCTGGGACGACCGATAAACGTGATGACAAACAGTTTACCTGGCGTGGTGGTGTTAACTACCTGTTTGATAATGGTGTAACACCTTACTTCAGCTATAGCGAATCGTTTGAACCTTCTTCGCAAGTTGGGAAGGATGGTAATATTTTCGCACCGTCTAAAGGTAAGCAGTATGAAGTCGGCGTGAAATATGTACCGGAAGATCGTCCGATTGTAGTTACTGGTGCCGTGTATAATCTCACTAAAACCAACAACCTGATGGCGGACCCTGAGGGTTCCTTCTTCTCGGTTGAAGGTGGCGAGATCCGCGCACGTGGCGTAGAAATCGAAGCGAAAGCGGCGCTGTCGGCGAGTGTTAACGTAGTCGGTTCTTATACTTACACCGATGCGGAATACACCACCGATACTACCTATAAAGGCAATACGCCTGCACAGGTGCCAAAACACATGGCTTCGCTGTGGGCTGACTATACCTTCTTTGACGGTCCGCTTTCAGGTCTGACGCTGGGCACCGGTGGTCGTTATACTGGCTCCAGCTATGGTGATCCGGCTAACTCCTTTAAAGTGGGAAGTTATACGGTCGTGGATGCGTTAGTGCGTTATGATCTGGCGCGAGTCGGCATGGCGGGCTCCAACGTGGCGCTGCATGTTAACAACCTGTTCGATCGTGAATACGTCGCCAGCTGCTTTAACACTTATGGCTGCTTCTGGGGCGCAGAACGTCAGGTCGTTGCAACCGCAACCTTCCGTTTCTAATTTCTCTTTTGGGGCACGGATTTCCGTGCCCATTTCACAAGTTGGCTGTTATGCAGGAATACACGAATCATTCCGATACCACTTTTGCACTGCGTAATATCTCCTTTCGTGTGCCCGGGCGCACGCTTTTGCATCCGCTGTCGTTAACCTTTCCTGCCGGGAAAGTGACCGGTCTGATTGGTCACAACGGTTCTGGTAAATCCACTCTGCTCAAAATGCTTGGCCGTCATCAGCCTCCGTCAGAAGGGGAGATTCTTCTTGATGCCCAGCCGCTGGAAAGCTGGAGCAGCAAAGCGTTTGCCCGCAAAGTGGCTTATTTGCCGCAGCAGCTTCCTCCGGCAGAAGGGATGACCGTGCGTGAACTGGTGGCGATTGGTCGTTACCCGTGGCATGGCGCGTTGGGGCGCTTTGGGGCGGCAGATCGCGAAAAAGTCGAGGAAGCTATCTCGCTGGTTGGCTTAAAACCGCTGGCGCATCGGCTGGTCGATAGTCTCTCTGGCGGCGAACGTCAACGGGCGTGGATCGCCATGCTGGTGGCGCAGGATAGCTGTTGTCTGTTGCTCGACGAACCGACTTCGGCGCTGGATATCGCCCACCAGGTTGATGTGCTGGCGCTGGTGCACCGTTTAAGTCAGGAGCGTGGCCTGACGGTCATTGCCGTGTTGCACGATATCAATATGGCGGCACGCTACTGTGATTATCTGGTCGCCCTGCGCGGTGGTGAAATGATTGCTCAGGGAACGCCTGCGGAAATTATGCGCGGCGAAACTCTCGAAATGATTTATGGCATCCCGATGGGTATTTTGCCGCATCCGGCGGGTGCTGCACCTGTGAGTTTTGTTTATTGATGAGCGGCTTACCTCTTATTTCGCGCCGTCGACTGTTAACGGCGATGGCGCTTTCTCCGTTGTTATGGCAGATGAATACCGCCCACGCGGCGGCTATTGACCCCAATCGTATTGTGGCGCTGGAGTGGTTGCCGGTGGAATTACTGCTGGCGCTCGGCATCGTGCCTTACGGCGTGGCGGATACCATCAACTATCGCCTGTGGGTCAGCGAACCACCATTGCCGGACTCAGTGATTGACGTCGGTTTGCGTACAGAACCTAACCTTGAACTGCTGACCGAAATGAAACCGTCGTTTATGGTCTGGTCGGCAGGATATGGCCCTTCATCAGAAATGCTGGCACGTATTGCGCCGGGTCGCGGATTTAACTTCAGCGATGGCAAACAGCCGTTGGCGATGGCGCGTAAATCGCTGACGGAAATGGCAGATTTACTTAACCTGCAAAGCGCAGCGGAAACGCATTTAGCGCAATACGAAGACTTTATCCGCAGCATGAAACCCCGCTTTGTGAAGCGTGGTGCACGCCCGTTACTGCTGACGACGCTTATCGATCCGCGCCATATGCTGGTCTTCGGTCCAAACAGCTTGTTCCAGGAAATTCTCGATGAGTACGGCATCCCAAATGCCTGGCAAGGGGAAACCAACTTCTGGGGCAGTACCGCCGTCAGTATCGATCGTCTGGCGGCGTATAAAGACGTTGATGTGCTCTGTTTTGATCACGACAACAGCAAAGACATGGATGCGCTAATGGCAACCCCGCTGTGGCAGGCCATGCCGTTTGTCCGCGCCGGACGCTTTCAGCGCGTACCCGCAGTCTGGTTTTATGGTGCGACGCTCTCGGCAATGCACTTTGTGCGCGTTCTGGATAACGCCATCGGAGGTAAAGCGTGAGTAAACGAATTGCGCTTTTTCCGGCGTTATTGCTGGCGCTGCTGGTGATTGTCGCTACGGCGCTGACCTGGATGAACTTTTCGCAGGCGCTGCCGCGCAGTCAGTGGGCGCAGGCCGCCTGGTCGCCGGATATTAACGTCATCGAGCAGATGATTTTTCACTACAGCTTGTTACCACGTCTGGCGATTTCTCTACTGGTGGGCGCGGGCCTGGGGCTGGTGGGCGTGCTGTTTCAGCAAGTGCTGCGTAACCCGCTGGCGGAACCGACGACGTTGGGCGTTGCTACAGGCGCGCAACTGGGGATTACCGTCACCACGCTCTGGGCGATCCCCGGTGCTATGGCGAGCCAGTTTGCCGCGCTGGTGGGCGCTTGTGTCGTTGGCTTAATCGTCTTTGGCGTCGCGTGGGGGAAACGGCTTTCGCCGGTTACGCTTATTCTCGCGGGGCTGGTGGTGAGCCTTTATTGCGGGGCAATTAATCAGCTACTGGTTATCTTCCATCACGACCAGCTGCAAAGCATGTTCCTGTGGAGCACCGGAACGCTGACGCAAACCGACTGGGGCGGCGTTGAGCGTTTATGGCCGCAGCTGCTGGGCGGCGTGATGCTGACGTTACTGCTACTTCGTCCGTTAACCCTGATGGGGCTTGATGATGGCGTGGCGCGCAATCTCGGGCTGGCCTTATCGCTCGCGCGTCTGGCTGCGCTGTCGCTGGCGATAGTCATCAGTGCGCTGCTGGTGAATGCGGTGGGGATTATCGGCTTTATCGGGTTGTTCGCGCCACTGCTGGCAAAAATGCTGGGGGCGCGGCGTTTGTTGCCACGGTTGATGCTGGCGTCGCTGATTGGTGCGTTAATTCTGTGGCTTTCTGATCAAATCATCCTCTGGCTGACTCGCGTGTGGATGGAAGTGTCCACCGGTTCGGTCACTGCGTTGATCGGTGCGCCGCTGCTACTGTGGCTGCTGCCGCGTTTACGGAGCATTAGCGCGCCGGATATGAAGGTCAACGATCGTGTCGCGACTGAACGCCAACATGTGCTGGCGTTTGTCCTCGCGGGCGGCGTGCTGCTGTTGATGGCTGTGGTAGTGGCGCTGTCGTTTGGTCGTGATGCGCACGGCTGGACGTGGGCGAGCGGGGCGTTGCTTGAGGATTTGATGCCCTGGCGCTGGCCGCGAATTATGGCGGCGCTGTTTGCGGGCGTCATGCTGGCGGTGGCGGGCTGTATTATTCAGCGGCTGACCGGAAACCCGATGGCAAGCCCGGAAGTGCTGGGGATTAGCTCTGGCGCAGCGTTTGGCGTGGTGTTGATGCTGTTTCTGGTGCCGGGTAATGCCTTTGGCTGGCTGTTACCTGCAGGCAGTCTCGGGGCGGCGGTGACGCTGTTGATCATTATGATCGCCGCCGGACGCGGTGGATTTTCCCCACACCGCATGTTACTGGCGGGGATGGCGTTAAGTACCGCGTTCACCATGCTTTTGATGATGTTGCAGGCAAGTGGTGACCCGCGAATGGCGCAAGTGCTGACCTGGATTTCCGGTTCGACCTACAACGCGACCGATGCGCAGGTCTGGCGCACCGGAATTGTGATGGTGATTTTGCTGGCGATTACCCCGCTGTGCCGCCGCTGGCTGACCATTTTACCGCTGGGTGGTGATACCGCCCGAGCCGTAGGAATGGCGCTAACGCCGACGCGAATTGCGCTGCTGCTGTTAGCGGCTTGCCTGACGGCGACCGCGACGATGACTATTGGACCGTTGAGTTTTGTTGGTTTAATGGCACCGCATATTGCGCGGATGATGGGCTTTCGACGGACGATGCCGCACATCGTAATTTCGGCGCTGGTGGGTGGTTTACTGCTGGTGTTCGCTGACTGGTGTGGGCGGATGGTGCTGTTTCCATTCCAGATCCCGGCGGGGCTGCTGTCAACCTTTATCGGCGCGCCATATTTTATCTATTTGTTGAGAAAGCAGAGCCGTTAATTGAATGCCTCGCCCGGTGGGCGAGGCAAAATCATCACAACTTCGCAAACACCCGTCGTGCAGCATCGATGGTGTTATTGATATCTTCCATGCTGTGCGCCACGGACATAAAGCCCGCTTCAAACGCTGACGGTGCCAGGTAAACACCTTCGTCCAGCATCATATGGAAGAAACGCTTAAAGCGTTCCACGTCACAGGCCATCACATCCTGATAGCACGTCACGGACTCGGCGTCGGTAAAGAAAATACCGAACATGCCGCCAACGTGGTTAACGACCAGCGGAATTCCGGCTTCTTCTGCCGCTTCCAGCAGACCTTCTGCCAGACGTGTTGTCAGCTCATCCAGCGTTTCGTGAACGCCCGGCTGCGCGACTTCATTCAGACAGGCGAAACCCGCTGCCATCGCAATTGGGTTACCGGAAAGCGTACCCGCCTGATAGACCGGACCCGTCGGGGCCAGCGCATCCATTACATCACGACGACCACCGAATGCGCCTACCGGCATTCCACCGCCGATGATTTTTCCGAGGCAGGTTAAATCTGGCACTACGCCGTAATAATCCTGTGCACCAGCCAGTGCCACGCGGAAGCCAGTCATTACTTCATCGATGATCAGCAATGCGCCAAATTCGTCGCACAGCGCGCGCAGACCTGGCAGGAACTCTGGCAGCGGCGGAACACAGTTCATATTGCCTGCCACCGGCTCAACGATAATACAGGCAATCTCTTGCGGGTATTGCTCAAACGCGGCGCGTACAGAAGCCAGATCGTTATAAGTACAGGTTAAGGTATGTTTGGCGAAATCTGCCGGAACACCCGGCGAGTTTGGCTGGCCTAACGTGAGTGCGCCAGAACCGGCTTTCACCAGCAGGCAGTCAGCGTGACCGTGGTAACAACCTTCAAATTTAATGATTTTGTCGCGACCGGTAAAACCACGGGCCAGGCGGATGGCGCTCATGGTCGCTTCAGTGCCGGAGTTCACCATGCGCACCATATCCATGGTCGGGACCAGTTCGGTCACCAGTTGCGCCATTTTCACTTCCATTTCGGTTGGTGCACCAAAGCTTAAACCACGCTCGGCGGCTTCAATCACGGCATTGCGGATTGCCGGATGGTTATGGCCCAGCACCATCGGCCCCCAGGAACCGACATAATCGATATAGGCTTTGCCATCAACATCGTACAGATAAGCGCCGTCCGCTTTTTCGATAAACAGTGGAGTGCCGCCCACGCCAGTAAAGGCGCGAACAGGGGAGTTCACACCGCCAGGGATCAGCTCGCGCGCTGCGCTGTAAAGATTTTCAGACTTACTCATGGAGGGTTCCTGATTCGTAGAAAAAGTGAATGGCTGCTATTCTATGTTATTCATAACAAGTTAAATACTCGTCAAACATCAGGCTGCTTGTACTGGTGCAATCCTGATTTCTTAGAGTATAAAAGTTTTGTGCATTTGAAACATTACGCTTTGCAAAGGATTTTCATGGAACGTGCGAGTAAAATGCCGTCATCTTATTTGTATGACCAATAAGTGATCATTGGATGAAAACTGATACTCCCTCTTTAGAAACACCGCAGGCCGCGCGCCTGCGACGCAGACAACTGATTCGCCAACTTCTTGAGCGCGATAAAACCCCGTTAGCCATTTTGTTTATGGCGGCAGTCGTCGGCACGCTTGTCGGGCTGGCAGCGGTTGCTTTTGACAAAGGTGTCGCCTGGTTGCAGAACCAACGTATGGGGGCGCTGGTACATACTGCTGATAATTATCCGCTACTGTTAACCGTCGCTTTTCTCTGTTCGGCGGTGCTGGCGATGTTCGGCTACTTTTTGGTGCGCAAATACGCGCCCGAAGCAGGGGGATCGGGGATCCCGGAAATTGAAGGGGCGCTGGAAGATCAACGTCCTGTTCGCTGGTGGCGTGTATTGCCGGTGAAATTCTTTGGCGGGCTGGGGACACTCGGCGGAGGCATGGTGCTAGGGCGCGAAGGACCAACCGTGCAGATCGGCGGCAATATCGGTCGCATGGTGCTTGATATTTTCCGCCTGAAAGGTGATGAAGCTCGCCATACGCTGCTGGCAACCGGTGCTGCTGCGGGGCTGGCTGCGGCCTTTAACGCGCCGCTGGCGGGTATTTTGTTTATTATCGAAGAGATGCGTCCGCAGTTTCGCTATACGTTAATTTCGATTAAAGCGGTATTTATTGGCGTCATTATGTCGACCATTATGTACCGGATTTTTAATCATGAAGTTGCGTTGATTGACGTCGGTAAACTTTCTGATGCGCCGCTTAATACGCTGTGGCTTTATCTGATCCTCGGTATTATTTTTGGCATTTTCGGCCCTATTTTTAATAAATGGGTGCTGGGGATGCAGGATTTGCTGCACCGTGTGCACGGCGGCAATATTACCAAATGGGTACTGATGGGTGGTGCGATTGGCGGTCTGTGTGGATTGCTGGGGTTTGTGGCACCAGCAACGTCGGGCGGCGGTTTTAACCTGATTCCTATCGCTACCGCGGGGAATTTCAGCATGGGAATGCTGGTGTTTATCTTCGTCGCTCGGGTCATTACCACCTTACTCTGCTTCTCTTCCGGCGCGCCGGGCGGTATTTTTGCCCCGATGCTGGCGCTGGGTACTGTGCTGGGAACCGCTTTCGGAATGGTTGCCGTTGAGCTGTTTCCGCAATATCACCTGGAGGCGGGGACGTTTGCTATTGCCGGAATGGGGGCATTACTGGCGGCATCTATTCGCGCGCCGTTAACGGGGATCATTCTGGTTCTGGAGATGACCGATAACTACCAGCTCATTTTGCCAATGATTATTACCGGTCTTGGCGCAACACTATTAGCGCAATTTACCGGCGGGAAACCGCTATACTCGGCGATTCTTGCGCGCACGCTGGCAAAACAGGAAGCTGAGCAACTGGCGCGAAGCAAGGCTGCATCAGCCAGCGAGAATACTTGAACGAAATACCAGGGTATTAGATAATGGCGATTATTATTGGGTTAGAATTTGCCCAATTGCCGATGTCGTTTGGAGCAAAATATGAGTGATGACGTAGCACTGCCGCTGGAGTTTACCGACGCAGCAGCCAACAAAGTTAAAAGCCTGATCGCTGACGAAGATAACCCGAATCTGAAATTACGCGTGTATATCACCGGTGGCGGTTGCAGCGGCTTCCAGTATGGTTTCACCTTTGATGATCAGGTGAACGAAGGCGATATGACCATCGAAAAACAGGGCGTTGGCCTGGTGGTTGATCCGATGAGCCTGCAATATCTGGTCGGCGGTTCCGTTGACTACACCGAAGGACTGGAAGGTTCTCGTTTCATCGTGACCAACCCGAACGCGAAAAGCACCTGCGGTTGCGGTTCTTCCTTTAGCATCTAATCTGTTGTTCATGTGCCGGATAAACTATCCGGCACATCTTCTCTCTTCAACGCCCATTCTCATCCAGCGCAAACGTCGGTAGCTTAAGATGCCAACGAATAGCCGCCAGCCGAATCAATAGCGTCACGACCATGCCCATCATACTGGCTGTTTCCAGTGGTACGGAAAATGTGTAATAAGCCGTAGCGTGGACAATACCGCCGATAATACAGGCAGTTGCGTAGATTTCTGTACGTAAAATCATGGGGATCTCGCGGGCCAGTACATCACGAATGATCCCGCCGCCAACGCCAGTAATGACGCCCATACAAACCGCGATTAACGGACCGGCTTCCGCATTAAAGGCTTTATTCACGCCAATGCCGACAAACACCGCCAGACCAACGGCGTCCAGCACCGGCAACATCCATTTTGGTAAGCGTCTTGGCTGGCGCACCAGCACGATGGTCAGCATGCTGGTGACCATTGCAACGACCAGATCGGTGGGATCTTTCACCCAAAATACCGGGCCGTGATCCAGCGCCATGTCGCGAATTGTTCCGCCGCCTACTGCGGTAACCACGCCCAGTACCAGAACACCAAAAGGGTCCATACGCAATTTTCCGGCTAACAAAACGCCGGAGATGGCAAATACCGCTGTGCCGACTATATCCAGCCAATAGACGAGCATTGTTCAATCCCCACTGAGCACCTGAAAAGGTCAGGCACTAATCTACCTGTGAAAGCGCATTACAGAGCTGTTGTGCAGCGAGGATAATACGTGGGCTTGCACGTTCAAACCAGTCACTCGTGAGAGGAATAACGGGAATTTTGAGCTGTTCACCCCAGTATTGTTTGATTTTAGGAATTTGGTCCGGTCCGCCTGTAATGACAATCGCCTGTGGCGAGCGTGCTAACACCTGTTCGCGGCTAACTTGCGGCCAGGGAACCCGGCTGTCTTTAAAGATGTTTTCTCCGCCACAAACTTCGAGTACCTGGTTCTGAATCGACTCTTTTCCACTGGTAAATGGCGGATTAATGCCGAATTGCAGAAAAACACGTTTTTTAGGTTTATCAGCATATTGCGCTTTCAATTGCGCGTACTGATCCAGCAGGGATTGCGCGGCTTGTTCGGCCTTGTCTGGTTGCGGACTCCAGGGGGCCAGTTGACGTAACGCATTGGCAATTTGTTCAATGCTTGTCGCATCGACCCACATCACTTTTATTCCCAGCGAAGCCAGCTGGTCAACCTGCCGCTCGGCATTACCTCCACGCCAGGCAATCACCAGATCGGGTTTCAGCGCGACAATGCGTTCCAGATTCATCCCCTGCCAGGTGGAAACCTGCTCAATCTTTTGCGCTTGTGGAGGATAGTCGGAATAGCTGCTGACCCCAACCGGCGTGATCCCGGCGGCAAAGGCAAGTTCAGTGTTGGCGGGAGAAAGCGTGATGACGCGCGGCGCGGCGTTGAGCCACAGTGGCGCAAGAAAAGACAGGGCGACCAGCGCCCTGAACAGTGACTTAGCCATGTGCAAGTTTCTGCACCAGTGACTCAACCATCAGGCTGGACTGTTTAGCGGCAACAGCCAGGAACTCATCGAAGCTAAGATGAGACTGTTGATCGGCCACGTCGGAGATGGCGCGTACGACAACAAACGGGACGTTGAAATTGTGGCAGACATGGGCGATTGCCGTCGCTTCCATCTCTACAGCAATGGCCTGTGGGAAGTTGTGGCGGATTTTCGCCAGACCAACAGAACCGTTGATGAAAGCGTCGCCGCTAACAATCAGGCCACGTACAGCGTTAAGATTCAGTTCGGCAATGCAGGCCTCAGCGGCAGCGATCAGTTTATCGTCAGCTTTAAAGCCTGCCGGACAGCCTGGTAACTGACCGTATTCATAACCAAATGCCGTGACATCCGCGTCGTGATAACGTGCTTCGTCCGAGACAACGATATCGCCCACTTTCAGCGTTGGTGCCAGGCCACCGGCAGAACCGGTGTTAATAATCACATCTGGCTTGCAGTGTTCCAACAGCAGAGTGGCACCCAGCGCCGCAGCGACTTTACCGATGCCCGATTTCAGAAGCGCAACCTCGGTTCCATTCAGTTGGCCGGTATAGATTTCGCAACCGCCGAGACTGATAGTTTGACGGTTTTCGATTTTGTCACGCAGCAGCGTAACTTCTTCTTCCATTGCACCAATGATGCCGATTTTCATAGATTTACTCGCGATAAGCCCGATTTGAAGGCATAGTTTACCATGCGCTTACGGGGAAGCGTATTTCTCACGCGGGAGAGGACATGGCACAGATTGATTTCCGAAAAAAAATAAACTGGCATCGTCGTTACCGTTCACCGCAGGGCGTTAAAACCGAACATGAGATCCTGCGGATCTTCGAGAGCGATCGCGGGCGTATCATCAACTCTCCGGCAATTCGTCGTCTGCAACAAAAGACGCAGGTTTTTCCATTGGAGCGCAATGCCGCCGTGCGCACGCGTCTTACCCACTCGATGGAAGTCCAGCAGGTGGGGCGCTACATCGCCAAAGAAATTTTAAGCCGTCTGAAAGAGCTTAAATTGCTGGAAGCATACGGCCTGGATGAACTGACCGGACCTTTTGAAAGCATTGTTGAGATGTCATGCCTGATGCACGATATCGGCAATCCGCCGTTTGGTCATTTTGGCGAAGCAGCGATAAATGACTGGTTTCGCCAACGTTTGCATCCGGAAGATGCCGAAAGCCAGCCTCTGACTGACGATCGCTGCAGCGTGGCGGCACTACGTTTACGGGACGGGGAAGAACCGCTTAACGAGCTGCGGCGCAAGATTCGTCAGGACTTATGTCATTTTGAGGGGAATGCACAAGGCATTCGTCTGGTGCATACATTGATGCGGATGAATCTCACCTGGGCACAGGTTGGCGGTATTTTAAAATATACCCGTCCGGCGTGGTGGCGTGGCGAAACGCCTGAGACACATCACTATTTAATGAAAAAGCCGGGTTATTATCTTTCTGAAGAAGCCTATATTGCCCGGTTGCGTAAAGAACTTAATTTGGCGCTTTACAGTCGTTTTCCATTAACGTGGATTATGGAAGCTGCCGACGACATCTCCTATTGTGTGGCAGACCTTGAAGATGCGGTAGAGAAAAGAATATTTACCGTTGAGCAGCTTTATCATCATTTGCACGAAGCGTGGGGCCAGCATGAGAAAGGTTCGCTCTTTTCGCTGGTGGTTGAAAATGCCTGGGAAAAATCACGCTCAAATAGTTTAAGCCGCAGTACGGAAGATCAGTTTTTTATGTATTTACGGGTAAACACCCTAAATAAACTGGTACCCTACGCGGCACAACGATTTATTGATAATCTGCCTGCGATTTTCGCCGGAACGTTTAATCATGCATTATTGGAAGATGCCAGCGAATGCAGCGATCTTCTTAAGCTATATAAAAATGTCGCTGTAAAACATGTGTTTAGCCATCCGGATGTCGAGCAGCTTGAATTGCAGGGCTATCGGGTCATTAGCGGATTATTAGAGATTTATCGTCCTTTATTAAGCCTGTCGTTATCAGACTTTACTGAACTGGTAGAAAAAGAACGGGTGAAACGTTTCCCTATTGAATCGCGCTTATTCCACAAACTCTCGACGCGCCATCGGCTGGCCTATGTCGAGGCTGTCAGTAAATTACCGTCAGATTCTCCTGAGTTTCCGCTATGGGAATATTATTACCGTTGCCGCCTGTTGCAGGATTATATCAGCGGTATGACCGACCTCTATGCGTGGGATGAATACCGACGTCTGATGGCCGTAGAACAATAACCAGGCTTTTGTAAAGACGAACAATAAATTTTTACCTTTTGCAGAAACTTTAGTTCGGAACTTCGCGCTATAAAACGAATCTGAAGAACACAGCAATTTTGCGTTATCTGTTAATCGAGACTGAAATACATGAAAAAAACCACATTAGCACTGAGTGCACTGGCTCTGAGTTTAGGTTTGGCGTTATCTCCGCTCTCTGCAACGGCGGCTGAGACTTCTTCAGCAACGACAGCCCAGCAGATGCCAAGCCTTGCACCGATGCTCGAAAAGGTGATGCCTTCAGTGGTCAGCATTAACGTAGAAGGTAGCACAACCGTTAATACACCGCGTATGCCGCGTAATTTCCAGCAGTTCTTCGGTGATGATTCTCCGTTCTGCCAGGAAGGTTCTCCGTTCCAGAGCTCTCCGTTCTGCCAGGGGGGCCAGGGCGGTAATGGCGGCGGCCAGCAACAAAAATTCATGGCGCTGGGTTCCGGCGTCATCATTGATGCCGATAAAGGCTATGTCGTCACCAACAACCATGTTGTTGATAACGCGACGGTGATTAAAGTCCAGCTGAGCGATGGTCGTAAGTTCGACGCGAAGATGGTTGGCAAAGATCCGCGCTCTGATATCGCGCTGATCCAAATCCAGAACCCGAAAAACCTGACCGCAATTAAGATGGCGGATTCTGATGCACTGCGCGTGGGTGATTACACCGTAGCGATTGGTAACCCGTTTGGTCTGGGAGAGACGGTAACTTCCGGGATTGTCTCTGCGCTGGGGCGTAGCGGCCTGAATGCCGAAAACTACGAAAACTTCATCCAGACCGATGCAGCGATCAACCGTGGTAACTCCGGTGGTGCGCTGGTTAACCTGAACGGCGAACTGATCGGTATCAACACCGCGATCCTCGCACCGGACGGCGGCAACATCGGTATCGGTTTTGCTATCCCGAGCAACATGGTGAAAAACCTGACCTCGCAGATGGTGGAATACGGCCAGGTGAAACGCGGTGAGCTGGGTATTATGGGGACTGAGCTGAATTCCGAACTGGCGAAAGCGATGAAAGTTGACGCCCAGCGCGGTGCTTTCGTAAGCCAGGTTCTGCCTAATTCCTCCGCTGCAAAAGCGGGCATTAAAGCGGGTGATGTGATCACCTCACTGAACGGTAAGCCAATCAGCAGCTTTGCCGCACTGCGTGCTCAGGTGGGTACTATGCCGGTGGGCAGCAAACTGACCCTGGGCTTGCTGCGCGACGGTAAGCAGGTCAACGTGAATCTGGAACTGCAGCAGAGCAGCCAGAATCAGGTTGATTCCAGCTCCATCTTCAACGGCATTGAAGGCGCTGAGATGAGCAACAAAGGCAAAGATCAGGGCGTGGTAGTGAACAACGTGAAAACGGGCACTCCGGCTGCGCAGATCGGCCTGAAGAAAGGTGATGTGATTATTGGCGCGAACCAGCAGGCAGTGAAAAACATCGCTGAACTGCGTAAAGTGCTCGACAGCAAACCGTCTGTGCTGGCACTGAACATTCAGCGCGGCGACAGCACCATCTACCTGTTAATGCAGTAATCTCCCTCAACCCCTTCCTGAATACGGGAAGGGGTTCTCCTTACAATCTGTGAACTTCGCCACAACTCCATACATCTTCATCATCCTTTGGGCATTTGCACAATGCCGTACGTTACGTACTTCCTTATGCTAAGCCGTGCATAACGGAGGACTTATGGCTGGCTGGCATCTTGATACCAAAATGGCGCAGGATATCGTGGCACGTACCATGCGCATCATCGATACCAATATCAACGTAATGGATGCCCGTGGGCGAATTATCGGCAGCGGCGATCGTGAGCGTATTGGTGAATTGCACGAAGGTGCATTGCTGGTACTTTCACAGGGACGAGTCGTCGATATCGATGACGCGGTAGCACGTCATCTGCACGGTGTGCGGCAGGGGATTAATCTACCGTTACGGCTGGAAGGTGAAATTGTCGGCGTAATTGGCCTGACAGGTGAACCAGAGAACCTGCGTAAATATGGCGAACTGGTCTGCATGACGGCTGAAATGATGCTGGAACAGTCGCGGTTGATGCACCTGTTGGCGCAGGATAGCCGTTTGCGGGAAGAACTGGTGATGAACCTGATTCAGGCTGAGGAGAATACTCCCGCACTTACTGAATGGGCGCAACGGCTGGGGATCGATCTCAATCAACCGCGAGTGGTGGCTATTGTTGAGGTCGACAGCGGTCAGCTTGGCGTGGACAGCGCAATGGCGGAGTTACAACAACTGCAAAATGCGCTGACTACGCCCGAGCGTAATAATCTGGTGGCGATTGTCTCGCTAACCGAAATGGTGGTGTTGAAACCGGCGTTGAACTCTTTTGGGCGCTGGGATGCAGAAGATCATCGTAAGCGAGTTGAACAACTGATTACCCGCATGAAAGAGTACGGCCAGTTGCGTTTTCGCGTTTCGCTGGGCAACTATTTTACCGGTCCTGGCAGTATTGCCCGATCCTATCGTACGGCGAAAACGACGATGGTGGTGGGTAAACAGCGGATGCCAGAAAGTCGCTGCTATTTTTATCAGGATCTGATGTTACCTGTGTTACTCGACAGTTTGCGTGGCGACTGGCAGGCCAATGAACTGGCGCGACCGCTGGCGCGGCTGAAAGCGATGGACAATAATGGCTTGCTGCGACGAACGCTGGCGGCGTGGTTTCGCCACAATGTGCAACCGCTGGCTACGTCAAAGGCGCTGTTTATTCATCGTAATACTCTGGAGTATCGGCTTAATCGTATATCGGAACTGACCGGGCTTGATTTGGGTAATTTTGATGACAGGTTGCTGCTGTATGTGGCGTTGCAGCTGGATGAAGAGCGGTAGGTTATGCGTTAAGGTCGAGGCGGCGCTGGCTCATTCCCCTCAGCCCGAAGGGTAGAGGGGAATGTCCGAGTTAACCGTCAGTTCGGCATTATTTACGCGTTAGTTTTTCCAGATCGGCTTCAATCTCGCTGATCTTATTGGTTACGACTGACTCCAGGTGACGTAAGTCGTCGAGGATCTTACGCTTAAGATCAACTTCGCTGCGGTCACGCTGGCAGATTTGATCAAGCTCATCAATGATATACCGTAGATTCGGGCTGATTTCCTGGACTTCTTTATAACCCTGACCCACACCATCAGCGACGACCGTTTTACGCTGACGCGGATATTTAAACTTAACGCTCTTGGCGAAAAACTCGCCTTTGTCTTTCTGGAAATAGATTTTCAGAATATCGTTGTTGGCTTCCTGCCGGAGGCTGTAACGATCAATTTCTTCAGGATTGGTAATACCCAGACTTTTCAGATTGTCGTACATAGCGTTACCTCAAAATGAGTCAGTAAATTGTGCTTATTTTAGCATTTGGCCTGGCCCGCCCGGCTCGACTGTGATCGCAGAAAGCCTTTTTCTTCCAGACTTCTATCATGGCGTAAAAATCAAAAAATTACCTGCTTTATTGTGGTGATATTCCATGGGATGGATTAACACATTTATCTTCGTTTTGCGAATTACATGACAGTCCGAAACAAGATGAAAAAGTATTTAAAAAAGGGGGGAAGAAGAATGAGTAGGACGAATTATTCTGAGCCAGAAAGCATACGGGCAGCATCATGCTGCCCGTATATGTACTCTTAATCGATGGTACGCAGCAGTTCGTTAATGCCGACTTTGCCGCGAGTTTTCGCGTCAACTTTCTTAACGATAACCGCACAGTAGAGGCTGTATTTGCCATCTTTCGACGGCAGATTACCTGAAACAACCACAGACCCCGCCGGAACGCGACCGTAGTGGATTTCGCCGGTTTCACGGTCGTAAATACGGGTGCTCTGACCAATGTATACGCCCATAGAGATGACGGAACCTTCTTCGACAATCACCCCTTCAACCACTTCGGAGCGTGCGCCAATGAAGCAGTTATCTTCAATAATGGTCGGGTTAGCCTGCAGCGGCTCCAGCACGCCGCCGATGCCCACGCCACCGGAAAGGTGGACGTTTTTACCAATCTGCGCACAAGAACCGACGGTCGCCCAGGTATCAACCATCGTGCCTTCATCAACATATGCGCCGATGTTGACGTAAGACGGCATCAGCACGGTGTTACGGGCAATAAATGCACCCTGACGTACCGCCGCTGGTGGCACAACGCGGAAGCCTTCTTTCTGGAAACGTGCTTCGTCGTAGTCGGCGAATTTCATCGGCACTTTGTCGAAGTAGCGGCTTTCTGCCCCTTCGATCACCTGATTATCATTAATACGGAAAGAGAGCAGCACCGCTTTTTTCAACCACTGATGCGTCACCCACTGACCGTCAATTTTTTCCGCTACACGCAGTGCACCGGAATCCAGCAGGGCGATCACCTGATTTACCGCTTCGCGGGTAACGGTGTCTGCGTTGGCTGGCGTGATCTCGGCACGGCGTTCAAAAGCGGTTTCAATAATGTTCTGTAACTGCTGCATTGTTAAACTCTTTTCATATCAGTAAACACATCACCCTTTATCGTTTGGATTGAGGGCCTCTGTCAACCGCTGATGCACTTCCTGCTGCAACTCGTTATTAAGTGCACGCCGGTCAGCGGTGGCAATTATGAATAAATCTTCTACTCGCTCGCCAATGGTTGTAATTCGGGCACCATGAAGCGAAATTCCCAGATCGGCAAAAATTTTCCCGACTCTCGCCAGCAGTCCTGGCTGGTCGAGCGCGATAAGCTCAAGGAACGATTTGCGGTCGGTATGGGTCGGCAAAAACGTTACTTCGGTTTCAACAGTAAAATGGCGTAATTTGGCGGGTTGGCGACGGGGCTGCGGTGGCTGCCAGCTACTTTGCGTCAGTACTTGCTCCAGACCAAACCGAATAACCTCATGACGATCTGCGGACAGCGGGCTGCCATCGGGTTCCAGCACGATAAAGGTATCCATCGCCATACCGTCGCGAGTGGTGAAAATTTGTGCGTCGTGAACACTTAAATTGCGGCGGTCTAATTCGGCACAGACGGCGGCAAACAGATAGGGGCGGTCCGGGCTCCAGATAAAAATCTCGGTGCCTCCACGCGTAGCCTGCGGGCTAAGCAATACCAGCGGTTTGCTTAAATCATGCTGTAATAAATGGCGGGCATGCCAGGCCAGTTGATTTGGGCTATGGCGGACAAAATAGTTAGCACGACAGCGTGACCAAATTTGGTGCAGCGCCTCTTCGTCGATGTTATCCATGCGCAGTAGTGCCAGTGCCTGGAGTTGGTGATGGCGAACCCGTTCGCGCATATCCGGCGTGTTTTGCATTCCGCGTCGTAGCTGCTTTTCGGTGGCAAAATAGAGTTCGCGCAACAGACTTTGCTTCCAGCTATTCCACAGCGTTTCGTTGGTGGCGCAAATGTCAGCCACTGTCAGGCATACCAGATAGCGCAGACGATTTTCCGTTTGAACTTCTTCGGCAAACTGCTTGATGACTTCAGGGTCCTGAATATCGCGGCGTTGTGCTGTCACCGACATCAGCAAGTGCTGGCGAACCAGCCAGGCAACCAGCTGTGTTTCGCGTGAGTTCAGCCCGTGGAGTTCTGCAAAATGCACTACATCCTGAGCACCGAGAATGGAGTGGTCGCCGCCGCGTCCTTTGGCGATATCGTGAAACAGCGCGGCGATGAAAATCAGCTCAGTTGACGGCAGGCGCGGCCAGACGTCCACACACAACGGATGGCGCTGGCGCGTTTCTTCACTGGCAAAACTCTCCAGTTTCAGCATCACGCGGATAGTATGTTCATCCACCGTGTAGGCGTGGAACAGATCAAACTGCATCTGCCCGACGATATGCGACCATTGCGGCATATACGCGCCGAGCACGCTATGGCGATGCATTGGCAATAGCCCGCGCCGCACCGCTCCGGGGTGACGCAGAATGCTCAAAAACAGTTTTCGTGCTTCCGGAATATTACACAGCGGTTGTTGCAGATGGCGACGGGCATGGCGTAACTGGCGCAGCGTGGTGGAGTAAATGCCGGTGATCGCACTGTTGCGCACCATGGTGTAGAACATACGCAAGATGGCTTCCGGCTGGCGCATAAATAGTGTTTCATCACGCAGGTCGATTAGCGTACCGCGTAGCTGAAACTCATCGTCGAGTGGACGTGGTTTTTCGTCGGCGGGAAGGGCGAGGATGGCTTCATCGAACAGTTGCAGCAGCATCTGGTTGAGTTCACTGACGCGGCGTGTAACGCGGAAGTAATCCTTCATCATCCGCTCGACCGGTTCGTTGCCTTCACCACTGTAATTCAGACGCTGAGCGACGCTAAGTTGGCGATCGAATAACAGACGATTATCGTAACGGCTGACGACCAGATGCAGGGCAAAGCGAATACGCCACAGTATATGCAGACATTCGTTTAATTCCGCCCGCTCCGCTGAGGTTAAGAAGCCAAACCCGACCATTTCATCCAGCGATGTTGCGCCAAAATGACGGCGGGCCACCCATTGCAGAGTGTGAATATCGCGCAAGCCGCCAGGGCTACTTTTGATGTCTGGTTCAAGGTTGTAGCTGGTGCCATGGTAACGCTGATGGCGCTGGTTCTGTTCTTCAACTTTCGCCGCGTAGAACTTGTCGGAAGGCCAGAATCCTTCGCTAAAAATATGTTTTTGCAGTTCGAGGAAGAGCGCAACATCGCCAATTAATAAGCGGGATTCGATTAAATTGGTGGCGACGGTTAAATCCGATAACCCTTCCAGCATGCACTCTTCAAGCGTGCGCACACTATGACCGACTTCCAGCTTTACATCCCAGAGCAGCGTTAACAGCTCGCCCACTTTTTGCGCCTGATCGTCCGGGAGCTTTTTACGGCTTAAAATCAGTAAATCGATGTCAGAAAGTGGATGCAGCTCGCCACGACCGTAGCCACCGACGGCGACCAATGCCAGGTCGGCAATCTGGCTGAATCCCGCTTCAATCCATAATCGTTGCAGGAGCTGGTCGATAAACTCGGTGCGCGCCTCAATCAACTGTTCTGCAGAGATCCCATTGTCAAAGGCATCACCCAGCCAACGCTGGAAAGTATCGATATGGGCTTTTATCCCACCGACGGTTAATTCATCACGGGGCCAGACGCATGGATTTTGCGGTTGACCGGGCAGGGTGGGGAGAGCGGTGTTTGCGTACTGTTCTGGAAGGGTATTCATTGTGCGCCACCCATAAGATTAAATTATCGCATTAAAAAAGCCGGCATTCGCCGGCTTCATCTTATTCGTCGTGCGAGATTATCGCCGGGATGGTGTCATCCTTGCGTAGCGTCAAAATTTCGCAGCCGTTATCAGTCACCACAATAGTATGCTCATATTGTGCAGACAAGCTGCGATCTTTGGTTTTTACCGTCCAGCCATCTTTCATGGTGCGGATCTCTTTTTTACCCGCGTTGACCATTGGCTCGATGGTGAACGTCATCCCAGGTTTCAGTACGACGTTGGTTTCACGGGAGTCATAGTGCAGCACCTGCGGTTCTTCATGGAAGCCGCGACCAATACCGTGTCCGCAATATTCACGAACGACGGAGAAGCCTTCTGCTTCGACAAATTTCTGAATCGCCGCACCGATTTCGCGCAGATTAATGCCTGGTTTGACCATGCGCAGCGCCAGGTACAGGCTTTCTTGCGTGATGCGGCACAGACGTTCGCCCATGATGGTCGGCTTACCGACGATAAACATTTTCGAGGTATCGCCGTGGAAACCATCTTTGATTACGGTGACATCAATGTTAACGATATCGCCATCTTTCAGCAGCTTCGCATCGTCCGGGATACCGTGGCACACCACTTCATTAATAGAGATGCAAACGGATTTCGGATAGCCGTGATAGCCGAGGCAGGCAGAAACCGCGTGTTGTTCATTAACAATGTAATCATTACAGATGCGATCCAGCTCGCCGGTGCTGACGCCCGGTTTAACATACGGTTCGATCATCTCCAGCACTTCGGCAGCCAGTCGGCCAGCGACGCGCATTTTTTCGATATCTTCTGGGGTCTTGATTGAGATAGCCATTAATTCTGTCCATCAGCGTCGGTGATACCGACAATATATATGTAAGTGCCGTCAATGGTATCACACCCGGGCAAATTGAGAATCATTCTGAATTTCGCCAAACGTGCCACTGAAGGTTTTCTATAATAGAAAATTCGACATCTGATGCTGTACACAGCGCCAACAATTATTGGTGTCCATGACGTATTTGTGGTATAAAGCGCGCCGGACTTCCGATCCATTTCGTATACACAGACTGGACGGAAGCGACAATCTCACTTTGTGTAACAACACACACGTATCGGCACATATTCCGGGGTGCCCTTTGGGGTCGGTAATATGGGATACGTGGAGGCATAACCCCAACTTTTATATAGAGGTTTTAATCATGGCAACTGTTTCCATGCGCGACATGCTCAAGGCTGGTGTTCACTTCGGTCACCAGACCCGTTACTGGAACCCGAAAATGAAGCCGTTCATCTTCGGTGCGCGTAACAAAGTTCACATCATCAACCTTGAGAAAACTGTACCGATGTTCAACGAAGCTCTGGCTGAACTGAACAAGATTGCTTCTCGCAAAGGTAAAATCCTTTTCGTTGGTACTAAACGCGCTGCAAGCGAAGCGGTGAAAGACGCTGCTCTGAGCTGCGACCAGTTCTTCGTGAACCATCGCTGGCTGGGCGGTATGCTGACTAACTGGAAAACCGTTCGTCAGTCCATCAAACGTCTGAAAGACCTGGAAACTCAGTCTCAGGACGGTACTTTCGAAAAGCTGACCAAGAAAGAAGCGCTGATGCGCACTCGTGAGCTGGAGAAACTGGAAAACAGCCTGGGCGGTATCAAAGACATGGGCGGTCTGCCGGACGCTCTGTTTGTAATCGATGCTGACCACGAACACATTGCTATCAAAGAAGCAAACAACCTGGGTATTCCGGTATTTGCTATCGTTGATACCAACTCTGATCCGGACGGTGTTGACTTCGTTATCCCGGGTAACGACGACGCAATCCGTGCTGTGACCCTGTACCTGGGCGCTGTTGCTGCAACCGTACGTGAAGGCCGTTCTCAGGATCTGGCTTCCCAGGCGGAAGAAAGCTTCGTAGAAGCTGAGTAATAAGGCTTGATAACTCCCCCAAAATAGTTCGAGTTGCAGAAAGGCGGCAAGCTCGAGAATTCCCGGGAGCTTACATCAGTAAGTGACCGGGATGAGCGAGCGAAGACAACGCATCTGCGGCGCGAAATATGAAGGGGGAGAGCCCTTATAGACCAGGTAGTACACGTTTGGTTAGGGGGCCTGCATATGGCCCCCTTTTTCACTTTTATATCTGTGCGGTTTAATGCCGGGCAGATCACATCTCCGAGGATTTTAGAATGGCTGAAATTACCGCATCCCTGGTAAAAGAGCTGCGTGAGCGTACTGGCGCAGGCATGATGGATTGCAAAAAAGCACTGACTGAAGCTAACGGCGACATCGAGCTGGCAATCGAAAACATGCGTAAGTCCGGTGCTATTAAAGCAGCGAAAAAAGCAGGCAACGTTGCTGCTGACGGCGTGATCAAAACCAAAATCGACGGCAACTACGGCATCATTCTGGAAGTTAACTGCCAGACTGACTTCGTTGCAAAAGACGCTGGTTTCCAGGCGTTCGCAGACAAAGTTCTGGACGCAGCTGTTGCTGGCAAAATCACTGACGTTGAAGTTCTGAAAGCACAGTTCGAAGAAGAACGTGTTGCGCTGGTAGCGAAAATTGGTGAAAACATCAACATTCGCCGCGTTGCTGCGCTGGAAGGCGACGTTCTGGGTTCTTATCAGCACGGTGCGCGTATCGGCGTTCTGGTTGCTGCTAAAGGCGCTGACGAAGAGCTGGTTAAACACATCGCTATGCACGTTGCTGCAAGCAAGCCAGAATTCATCAAACCAGAAGACGTATCCGCTGAAGTGGTAGAAAAAGAATACCAGGTACAGCTGGATATCGCGATGCAGTCTGGTAAGCCGAAAGAAATCGCAGAGAAAATGGTTGAAGGCCGCATGAAGAAATTCACCGGCGAAGTTTCTCTGACCGGTCAGCCGTTCGTTATGGAACCAAGCAAAACTGTTGGTCAGCTGCTGAAAGAGCATAACGCTGAAGTGACTGGCTTCATCCGCTTCGAAGTGGGTGAAGGCATCGAGAAAGTTGAGACTGACTTTGCGGCAGAAGTTGCTGCGATGTCCAAGCAGTCTTAATTATCAAAAAGGAGCCGCCTGAGGGCGGCTTCTTTTTGTGCCCATCTTGTAAATTCAGCTAACCCTTGTGGGGCTGCGCTGAAAAGCGACGTACAATGTCGCTAGTATTAATTCATTTCAATCGTTGACAGTCTCAGGAAAGAAACATGGCTACCAATGCAAAACCCGTCTATAAACGCATTCTGCTTAAGTTGAGTGGCGAAGCTCTGCAGGGCACTGAAGGCTTCGGTATTGATGCAAGCATACTGGATCGTATGGCTCAGGAAATCAAAGAACTGGTTGAACTGGGTATTCAGGTTGGTGTGGTGATTGGTGGGGGTAACCTGTTCCGTGGCGCTGGTCTGGCGAAAGCGGGTATGAACCGCGTTGTGGGCGACCACATGGGGATGCTGGCGACCGTAATGAACGGCCTGGCAATGCGTGATGCACTGCACCGCGCCTATGTGAACGCTCGTCTGATGTCCGCTATTCCATTGAATGGCGTGTGCGACAGCTACAGCTGGGCAGAAGCTATCAGCCTGTTGCGCAACAACCGTGTGGTGATCCTCTCCGCCGGTACAGGTAACCCGTTCTTTACCACCGACTCAGCAGCTTGCCTGCGTGGTATCGAAATTGAAGCCGATGTGGTGCTGAAAGCAACCAAAGTTGACGGCGTGTTTACTGCTGATCCGGCGAAAGATCCAACTGCAACCATGTACGAGCAACTGACTTACAGCGAAGTGCTGGAAAAAGAGCTGAAAGTCATGGACCTGGCGGCCTTCACGCTGGCTCGTGACCATAAATTACCGATTCGTGTTTTCAACATGAACAAACCGGGTGCGCTGCGCCGTGTGGTAATGGGTGAAAAAGAAGGGACTTTAATCACGGAATAATTCCCGTGATGGATAAATAAGGGTAAGATTCCGCATAAGTATCGCGGGGCGTAAGTCTGGTTATAAGGCGTTATTGTTGCAGGCAGTTTGGTCACGGCCAGCGCGCAGCAACCGGTGCGTACACAAGTACGTGAGGATGGCGAGCACTACCCGGGGCCAAAATGGCAAATAAAATAGCCTAATAATCCAGACGATTACCCGTAATATGTTTAATCAGGGCTATACTTAGCACACTTCCACTGTGTGTGACTGTCTGGTCTGACTGAGACAAGTTTTCAAGGATTCGTAACGTGATTAGCGATATCAGAAAAGATGCTGAAGTACGCATGGACAAATGCGTAGAAGCGTTCAAAACCCAAATCAGCAAAATACGCACGGGTCGTGCTTCTCCCAGCCTGCTGGATGGCATTGTCGTGGAATATTACGGCACGCCGACGCCGCTGCGTCAGCTGGCAAGCGTAACGGTAGAAGATTCCCGTACTCTGAAAATCAACGTGTTTGATCGTTCAATGTCTCCGGCCGTTGAAAAAGCGATTATGGCGTCCGATCTTGGCCTGAACCCGAACTCTGCGGGTAGCGACATCCGTGTTCCGCTGCCGCCGCTGACGGAAGAACGTCGTAAAGATCTGACCAAAATCGTTCGTGGTGAAGCAGAACAAGCGCGTGTTGCAGTACGTAACGTGCGTCGTGACGCGAACGACAAAGTGAAAGCACTGTTGAAAGATAAAGAGATCAGCGAAGACGACGATCGCCGTTCTCAGGACGATGTACAGAAACTGACTGATGCTGCAATCAAGAAAATTGAAGCGGCGCTGGCAGACAAAGAAGCAGAACTGATGCAGTTCTGATTTCTTGAACGACAAAAACGCCGCTCAGTAGATCCTTGCGGATCGGCTGGCGGCGTTTTGCTTTTTATTCTGTCTCAACTCTGGATGTTTCATGAAGCAACTCACCATTCTGGGCTCGACCGGCTCGATTGGTTGCAGCACGCTGGACGTGGTGCGCCATAATCCCGAACACTTCCGCGTAGTTGCGCTGGTGGCAGGCAAAAATGTCACTCGCATGGTAGAACAGTGCCTGGAATTCTCTCCCCGCTATGCCGTAATGGACGATGAAGCGAGTGCGAAACTTCTTAAAACGATGCTACAGCAACAGGGTAGCCGCACCGAAGTCTTAAGTGGGCAACAAGCCGCTTGCGATATGGCAGCGCTTGAGGATGTTGATCAGGTGATGGCAGCCATTGTTGGCGCTGCTGGGCTGTTACCTACGCTTGCTGCGATCCGCGCGGGTAAAACCATTTTGCTGGCCAATAAAGAATCACTGGTTACCTGCGGACGTCTGTTTATGGACGCCGTAAAGCAGAGCAAAGCGCAATTGTTACCGGTCGATAGCGAACATAACGCCATTTTTCAGAGTTTACCGCAACCTATCCAGCATAATCTGGGATACGCTGACCTTGAGCAAAATGGCGTGGTGTCCATTTTACTTACCGGGTCTGGTGGCCCTTTCCGTGAGACGCCATTGCGCGATTTGGCAACAATGACGCCGGATCAAGCCTGCCGTCATCCGAACTGGTCGATGGGGCGTAAAATTTCTGTCGATTCGGCTACCATGATGAACAAAGGTCTGGAATACATTGAAGCGCGTTGGCTGTTTAACGCCAGCGCCAGCCAGATGGAAGTGCTGATTCACCCGCAGTCAGTGATTCACTCAATGGTGCGCTATCAGGACGGCAGTGTTCTGGCGCAGCTGGGGGAACCGGATATGCGTACGCCAATTGCCCACACCATGGCATGGCCGAATCGCGTGAACTCTGGCGTGAAGCCGCTCGATTTTTGCAAACTAAGTGCGTTGACATTTGCCGCACCGGATTATGATCGTTATCCATGCCTGAAACTGGCGATGGAGGCGTTCGAACAAGGTCAGGCAGCGACGACAGCATTGAATGCCGCAAACGAAATCACCGTTGCTGCTTTTCTTGCGCAACAAATCCGCTTTACGGATATCGCTGCGTTGAATTTATCCGTACTGGAAAAAATGGATATGCGCGAACCACAATGTGTGGACGATGTGTTATCTGTTGATGCGAACGCGCGTGAAGTCGCCAGAAAAGAGGTGATGCGTCTCGCAAGCTGAGGATAATCCGGCTACAGAGAGTCGCGCTATTTGTTAGCGTAGGGCTTCAGTGATATAGTCTGCGCCATCTGATCGTAAGTAGTTGGCTTTATAAGGTCAGGTATGCCGTGGTTTTACACGGCTTTTTTTTGTATAGGCTTCAGTATTCCTGAGTACCGTAAACCCTGTCAGGGAATAAAAAACGCGTGATGTTGTCTGCTACTCAACCACTTAGCGAAAAATTGCCAGCGCATGGCTGCCGTCATGTTGCGATCATTATGGACGGCAATGGTCGCTGGGCAAAAAAGCAAGGGAAGATTCGTGCCTTTGGGCATAAAGCCGGGGCAAAATCCGTCCGCCGGGCTGTCTCTTTTGCGGCCAACAACGGTATTGAGGCGTTAACGCTGTATGCCTTTAGTAGTGAAAACTGGAACCGACCAGCGCAGGAAGTCAGTGCGTTAATGGAACTGTTTGTGTGGGCGCTCGATAGCGAAGTAAAAAGTCTGCACCGACATAACGTGCGTCTGCGTATTATTGGCGATACCAGTCGCTTTAACTCGCGTTTGCAAGAACGTATTCGTAAATCTGAAGCGCTAACAGCCGGGAATACCGGTCTGACGCTGAATATTGCGGCGAACTACGGTGGACGTTGGGATATAGTCCAGGGAGTCAGACAACTGGCTGAAAAGGTGCAGCAAGGAAACCTGCAACCAGATCAGATAGATGAAGAGATGCTAAACCAGCATGTCTGTATGCATGAACTGGCCCCTGTAGATTTAGTAATTAGGACTGGGGGGGAGCATCGCATTAGTAACTTTTTGCTTTGGCAAATTGCCTATGCCGAACTTTACTTTACAGATGTTCTCTGGCCCGATTTCGATGAACAAGACTTTGAAGGGGCGTTAAATGCCTTTGCTAATCGAGAGCGTCGTTTCGGCGGCACCGAGCCCGGTGATGAAACAGCCTGATGGGGGTCGCTTTTGCTGAAGTATCGCCTGATATCTGCTTTTGTGTTAATACCCGTCGTCATCGCGGCGTTGTTTCTGTTGCCGCCGGTGGGGTTCGCCATCGTAACGCTGGTGGTCTGCATGCTGGCAGCGTGGGAATGGGGACAGCTTAGCGGTTTTACCACTCGTTCGCAGCGAGTATGGTTGGCGGTGTTATGCGGGTTATTGTTGGCGCTGATGCTTTTTCTGTTGCCGGAATATCACCGAAATATTCATCAACCGCTGGTTGAAATCTCACTTTGGGCTTCGCTGGGTTGGTGGATTGTCGCGCTATTGCTGGTGCTGTTTTACCCAGGTTCCGCAGCAATCTGGCGTAACTCTAAAACATTGCGCCTTATTTTTGGCGTGCTAACCATTGTTCCCTTCTTCTGGGGCATGCTGGCGTTACGGGCCTGGCACTACGACGAGAATCATTACAGTGGCGCAATATGGCTGCTCTATGTCATGATCCTGGTATGGGGCGCTGACTCTGGCGCATATATGTTTGGCAAATTGTTTGGTAAACATAAGCTGGCACCGAAGGTTTCTCCGGGTAAAACCTGGCAAGGCTTTATAGGTGGACTAGCGACCGCAGCGGTAATCTCATGGGGTTATGGCATGTGGGCGAATCTCGACGTCGCTCCCGTCACCTTACTCATTTGCTCTATTGTCGCAGCGTTAGCCTCAGTGCTCGGCGATCTGACCGAGAGTATGTTTAAGCGTGAAGCAGGAATTAAGGACAGCGGTCATTTAATTCCAGGACACGGTGGTATTTTAGATCGTATTGATAGCCTGACGGCTGCGGTACCGGTCTTTGCTTGCTTGTTGTTACTGGTATTCAGGACGCTTTAACGGAAGGTAATATGCTGAGTTTTCTCTGGGATTTGGCTTCGTTCATCGTTGCACTGGGTGTACTTATCACCGTGCATGAATTTGGTCATTTCTGGGTTGCCCGGCGTTGTGGTGTTCGCGTTGAGCGTTTCTCAATAGGGTTTGGTAAGGCGCTCTGGCGGCGAACTGATAAGCTCGGCACCGAATATGTTATCGCCCTGATCCCGCTGGGCGGTTATGTCAAAATGCTGGATGAGCGCGCAGAACCGGTCGTTCCGGAACTCCGCCACCATGCCTTCAATAATAAATCTGTTGGCCAACGAGCGGCGATTATTGCCGCAGGTCCGGTTGCAAACTTCATTTTTGCTATCTTTGCCTACTGGCTGGTTTTTATTATTGGTGTGCCTGGCGTACGTCCGGTGGTTGGTGAAATAGCAGCCAATTCGATAGCTGCGGAAGCACAAATTGCACCAGGTACGGAACTAAAAGCCGTAGATGGTATCGAAACGCCTGATTGGGATGCCGTGCGTTTGCAGTTGGTCGATAAAATTGGCGATGAAAGCACCACCATTACAGTAGCGCCATTTGGCAGCGATCAACGGCGGGATGTAAAGCTCGATTTACGTCACTGGGCGTTTGAGCCTGATAAAGAAGATCCGGTATCTTCGCTGGGGATTCGTCCTCGTGGGCCGCAAATTGAACCTGTACTGGAAAATGTGCAGCCAAACTCGGCGGCAAGCAAGGCAGGTTTGCAAGCAGGCGACAGGATCGTTAAAGTCGATGGTCAGCCCTTAACGCAGTGGGTGACCTTTGTGATGCTTGTCCGGGATAACCCGGGTAAATCCTTAGCGTTAGAAATCGAAAGGCAGGGAAGTCCCTTGTCTTTGACATTAATCCCGGAGAGTAAACCGGGTAATGGTAAAGCGATTGGTTTTGTCGGTATTGAGCCGAAAGTCATTCCTTTGCCAGATGAGTATAAAGTTGTACGCCAGTATGGGCCGTTCAACGCCATCGTCGAAGCCACGGACAAAACGTGGCAGCTGATGAAGCTGACGGTCAGTATGCTGGGAAAATTGATCACCGGTGATGTGAAACTGAACAACCTCAGTGGGCCGATCTCTATCGCCAAGGGGGCTGGGATGACAGCGGAACTCGGGGTAGTTTATTACCTGCCGTTTCTTGCGCTTATTAGCGTGAACTTAGGGATAATTAACCTGTTTCCGTTGCCCGTACTTGACGGGGGGCATCTGCTGTTCCTTGCGATCGAAAAGATCAAGGGCGGACCGGTATCCGAGCGGGTTCAAGACTTTTGTTATCGCATTGGCTCGATTCTGCTGGTGCTGTTAATGGGGCTTGCACTTTTCAATGATTTCTCTCGGTTATGAGAGTTAGTTAGGAAGAACGCATAATAACGATGGCGATGAAAAAGTTGCTCATAGCGTCGCTGCTGTTTAGCAGCGCCACCGTATACGGTGCTGAAGGGTTCGTAGTGAAAGATATTCATTTCGAAGGCCTTCAGCGTGTCGCCGTTGGTGCGGCCCTCCTCAGTATGCCGGTGCGCACAGGCGACACGGTTAATGATGAAGATATCAGTAATACCATTCGCGCTCTGTTTGCTACCGGCAACTTTGAGGATGTTCGCGTCCTTCGTGATGGTGATACCCTTCTGGTTCAGGTAAAAGAACGTCCGACCATTGCCAGCATTACTTTCTCCGGTAACAAATCGGTGAAAGATGACATGCTGAAGCAAAACCTCGAGGCTTCTGGTGTGCGTGTGGGCGAATCCCTCGATCGCACCACCATTGCCGATATCGAGAAAGGTCTGGAAGACTTCTACTACAGCGTCGGTAAATATAGCGCCAGCGTAAAAGCTGTCGTGACCCCGCTGCCGCGCAACCGTGTTGACCTAAAACTGGTGTTCCAGGAAGGTGTGTCAGCTGAAATCCAGCAAATTAACATTGTTGGTAACCATGCTTTCACCACCGACGAACTGATCTCTCATTTCCAACTGCGTGACGAAGTGCCGTGGTGGAACGTGGTAGGCGATCGTAAATACCAGAAACAGAAACTGGCGGGCGACCTTGAAACCCTGCGCAGCTACTATCTGGATCGCGGTTATGCCCGTTTCAACATCGACTCTACCCAGGTCAGTCTGACGCCAGATAAAAAAGGTATTTACGTCACGGTGAACATCACCGAAGGCGATCAGTACAAGCTTTCTGGCGTTGAAGTGAGCGGCAACCTTGCCGGGCACTCCGCTGAAATTGAGCAGCTGACTAAGATCGAGCCGGGTGAGCTGTATAACGGCACCAAAGTGACCAAGATGGAAGATGACATCAAAAAGCTTCTCGGTCGCTATGGTTATGCCTATCCGCGCGTACAGTCGATGCCTGAAATTAACGATGCCGACAAAACCGTTAAATTACGCGTGAACGTTGATGCGGGTAACCGTTTCTACGTGCGTAAGATCCGTTTTGAAGGTAACGATACCTCGAAAGATGCCGTCCTGCGTCGCGAAATGCGTCAGATGGAAGGTGCATGGCTGGGAAGCGATCTGGTCGATCAGGGTAAGGAGCGTCTGAATCGTCTGGGCTTCTTTGAAACTGTCGATACCGATACCCAACGTGTTCCGGGTAGCCCGGACCAGGTAGATGTCGTCTACAAGGTAAAAGAGCGCAACACCGGTAGCTTCAACTTTGGTATTGGTTACGGTACTGAAAGTGGCGTGAGCTTCCAGGCTGGTGTGCAGCAGGATAACTGGTTAGGTACAGGTTATGCTGTTGGTATCAACGGGACCAAAAACGATTACCAGACCTATGCTGAACTGTCGGTAACCAACCCGTACTTCACTGTAGATGGTGTAAGCCTCGGTGGTCGTCTCTTCTATAATGACTTCCAGGCAGATGACGCCGACCTGTCCGACTATACCAACAAGAGTTATGGTACAGACGTGACGTTGGGCTTCCCGATCAACGAATATAACTCGCTGCGTGCAGGTCTGGGTTATGTACATAACTCCCTGTCCAACATGCAGCCTCAGGTTGCGATGTGGCGTTATCTGTACTCTATGGGTGAACATCCGAGCACCTCTGATCAGGATAATAGCTTCAAAACGGACGACTTCACGTTCAACTATGGTTGGACCTATAACAAGCTTGACCGTGGTTACTTCCCGACAGATGGTTCACGTGTCAACCTGACCGGTAAAGTGACCATTCCTGGATCGGATAACGAATACTACAAAGTGACGTTAGACACGGCGACTTATGTGCCGATCGATGACGATCACAAATGGGTTGTTCTGGGGCGTACCCGCTGGGGTTATGGTGATGGTTTAGGCGGCAAAGAGATGCCGTTCTACGAGAACTTCTATGCCGGTGGTTCCAGCACCGTGCGTGGCTTCCAGTCCAATACAATTGGTCCGAAAGCAGTTTACTTCCCGCATCAGGCCAGTAATTATGATCCGGACTATGATTACGAATGTGCGACTCAGGACGGCGCGAAAGACCTGTGTAAATCGGATGATGCTGTAGGCGGTAACGCCATGGCGGTTGCCAGCCTCGAGTTCATCACCCCGACGCCGTTTATTAGCGATAAGTATGCTAACTCGGTTCGTACTTCCTTCTTCTGGGATATGGGTACCGTTTGGGATACAAACTGGGATTCCAGCCAATATTCTGGATATCCGGACTATAGTGATCCAAGCAATATCCGTATGTCTGCGGGTATCGCATTACAATGGATGTCCCCATTGGGGCCGTTGGTGTTCTCCTACGCCCAGCCGTTCAAAAAGTACGATGGAGACAAGGCAGAACAGTTCCAGTTTAACATCGGTAAAACCTGGTAAGTGTTCTCCACAAAGGAATGTAGTGGTAGTGTAGCGATGACTTTAGGCGATCAATATAAGATCGCCGGGCCACGCAAAGAACTGCACCCTCCGGTGCAAATGGGATGGTAAGGAGTTTATTGTGAAAAAGTGGTTATTAGCTGCAGGTCTCGGTTTAGCACTGGCAACTTCTGCTCAGGCGGCTGACAAAATTGCAATCGTCAACATGGGCAGCCTGTTCCAGCAGGTAGCGCAGAAAACCGGTGTTTCTAACACGCTGGAAAATGAGTTCAAAGGCCGTGCCAGCGAACTGCAGCGTATGGAAACCGATCTGCAGGCTAAAATGAAAAAGCTGCAGTCCATGAAAGCGGGCAGCGATCGCACTAAGCTGGAAAAAGACGTGATGGCTCAGCGCCAGACTTTTGCTCAGAAAGCGCAGGCTTTTGAGCAGGATCGCGCACGTCGTTCCAACGAAGAACGCGGCAAACTGGTTACTCGTATCCAGACTGCTGTGAAATCCGTTGCCAACAGCCAGGATATCGATCTGGTTGTTGATGCAAACGCCGTTGCTTACAACAGCAGCGATGTAAAAGACATCACTGCCGACGTACTGAAACAGGTTAAATAAGTAATGCCTTCAATTCGACTGGCTGATTTAGCGCAGCAGTTGGATGCAGAACTACACGGTGATGGCGATATCGTCATCACCGGCGTTGCGTCCATGCAATCTGCACAAACAGGTCACATTACGTTCATGGTTAACCCAAAATACCGTGAGCATTTAGGCTTGTGCCAGGCGTCCGCGGTTGTCATGACCCAGGACGATCTTCCTTTCGCGAAAAGTGCCGCGCTGGTAGTGAAGAATCCCTACCTGACTTACGCGCGCATGGCGCAAATTTTAGATACCACGCCGCAGCCCGCGCAGAACATTGCACCCAGTGCGGTGATCGACGCGACGGCGAAGCTGGGTAACAACGTATCGATTGGCGCTAACGCGGTGATTGAGTCCGGCGTTGAACTGGGCGATAACGTGATTATCGGTGCCGGTTGCTTCGTAGGTAAAAACAGCAAAATCGGTGCAGGTTCGCGTCTCTGGGCGAACGTAACCATTTACCATGAGATCCAGATCGGTCAGAATTGCCTGATCCAGTCCGGAACAGTGGTAGGCGCAGACGGCTTTGGTTATGCCAACGATCGTGGTAACTGGGTGAAGATCCCACAGATTGGTCGCGTAATTATTGGCGATCGCGTGGAGATCGGTGCCTGCACAACCATCGATCGCGGCGCGCTGGATGACACTATTATTGGCAATGGCGTGATCATTGATAACCAGTGCCAGATTGCACATAACGTCGTGATTGGCGACAATACGGCGGTTGCCGGTGGCGTCATTATGGCGGGCAGCCTGAAAATTGGTCGTTACTGCATGATCGGCGGAGCCAGCGTAATCAACGGGCATATGGAAATATGCGACAAAGTGACGGTTACGGGCATGGGTATGGTGATGCGTCCCATCACTGAACCAGGCGTCTATTCCTCAGGCATTCCGCTGCAACCCAACAAAGTCTGGCGCAAAACCGCTGCACTGGTGATGAACATTGATGACATGAGCAAGCGTCTGAAATCGCTTGAGCGCAAGGTTAATCAACAAGACTAACGTTCCATCTTTTGTTCGCCAAACTTTACGGCCTGTCTCATTCTTACGATTGCGGCAGGCCGTGTTATTATTGTCGTTTCTTATATTTTGACAGGAAGAGTATCTTGACTACTAACACTCATACTCTGCAGATTGAAGAGATTTTAGAACTTCTGCCGCACCGTTTCCCGTTCTTACTGGTGGATCGCGTGCTGGATTTTGAAGAAGGTCGTTTTCTGCGCGCAGTAAAAAATGTCTCTGTCAATGAGCCATTCTTCCAGGGCCATTTCCCTGGAAAACCGATTTTCCCGGGTGTGCTGATTCTGGAAGCAATGGCACAGGCAACAGGTATTCTGGCGTTTAAAAGCGTAGGAAAACTGGAACCGGGTGAGCTGTACTACTTCGCTGGTATTGACGAAGCGCGCTTCAAGCGCCCGGTCGTGCCTGGCGATCAAATGATCATGGAAGTCACTTTCGAAAAAACGCGCCGCGGCCTGACCCGTTTTAAAGGGGTTGCTCTGGTCGATGGTAAAGTAGTTTGCGAAGCAACGATGATGTGTGCTCGTAGCCGGGAGGCCTGATACGTGATTGATAAATCCGCCTTTGTGCATCCAACCGCCATTGTGGAAGAGGGCGCGTCAATTGGCGCGAACGCACACATTGGTCCTTTTTGTATCGTTGGACCCCATGTCGAAATTGGTGAGGGTACCGTACTGAAATCTCACGTTGTCGTGAATGGTCATACTAAAATTGGCCGCGATAATGAGATTTATCAGTTCGCCTCCATCGGCGAAGTTAACCAGGATCTGAAATATGCTGGCGAACCGACCCGTGTGGAAATCGGCGATCGTAACCGCATTCGCGAAAGCGTCACCATTCATCGTGGCACAGTCCAGGGCGGTGGATTGACGAAGGTGGGCAGCGACAACTTACTGATGATCAACGCGCACATTGCGCACGATTGTACGGTAGGTAACCGCTGTATTCTCGCCAACAACGCAACGCTGGCGGGTCACGTATCGGTTGACGACTTCGCGATCATCGGCGGCATGACCGCAGTCCATCAGTTCTGCATCATTGGTGCGCACGTGATGGTTGGCGGCTGCTCCGGTGTGGCGCAGGACGTCCCTCCTTATGTCATTGCGCAGGGTAACCACGCAACGCCGTTCGGTGTCAATATCGAAGGGCTGAAGCGCCGCGGATTCAGCCGTGAGGCGATTACCGCTATCCGCAATGCGTATAAGCTGATTTATCGTAGCGGTAAAACGCTCGATGAAGTGAAACCGGAAATTGCTGAACTGGCGGAAACATATCCGGAAGTGAAAGCCTTTACCGATTTCTTTGCACGCTCAACGCGCGGTCTGATTCGTTAATGACTGAACAGCGTCCATTAACGATTGCCCTGGTCGCCGGAGAAACCTCCGGCGATATCCTGGGGGCCGGTTTAATCCGCGCTCTGAAAGAACGTGTGCCCAACGCCCGCTTTGTTGGTGTTGCCGGGCCACGAATGCAGGCTGAAGGCTGCGAAGCCTGGTACGAAATGGAAGAACTGGCGGTAATGGGCATTGTTGAAGTGCTCGGTCGTCTGCGTCGCTTACTGCATATTCGTGCCGATCTGACAAAGCGTTTTGGCGAACTGAAGCCAGATGTTTTTGTTGGTATTGATGCGCCCGACTTCAATATTACTCTTGAAGGTAACCTCAAAAAGCAGGGTATCAAAACCATTCATTACGTCAGTCCATCCGTCTGGGCGTGGCGACAGAAACGCGTTTTCAAAATAGGCAGAGCCACCGATCTGGTGCTCGCATTTCTGCCTTTCGAAAAAGCGTTTTATGACAAATACAATGTACCGTGCCGCTTTATCGGTCATACCATGGCTGATGCCATGCCGTTAGATCCAGATAAAAATGCCGCCCGTGATGTGCTGGGGATCCCTCACGATGCCCACTGCCTGGCGTTGCTACCGGGGAGCCGTGGCGCAGAAGTTGAAATGCTTAGTGCCGATTTCCTGAAAACGGCCCAGCTTTTGCGCCAGACATATCCGGATCTCGAAATCGTGGTGCCACTGGTGAATGCCAAACGCCGCGAGCAGTTTGAACGCATCAAAGCTGAAGTCGCGCCAGACCTTTCAGTTCATTTGCTGGATGGGATGGGCCGTGAGGCGATGGTCGCCAGCGATGCGGCGCTACTGGCGTCGGGTACGGCAGCCCTGGAGTGTATGCTGGCGAAATGCCCGATGGTGGTGGGATATCGCATGAAGCCTTTTACCTTCTGGTTGGCGAAGCGGCTGGTGAAAACTGATTATGTCTCGCTGCCAAATCTGCTGGCGGGCAGAGAGTTAGTCAAAGAATTATTGCAGGAAGAGTGTGAGCCGCAAAAACTGGCTGCGGCGCTGTTACCGCTGTTGGCGAACGGGAAAACCAGCCACGCGATGCACGATACCTTCCGTGAACTGCATCAGCAGATCCGCTGCAATGCCGATGAGCAGGCGGCACAAGCCGTTCTGGAGTTAGCACAATGATCGAATTTGTTTATCCGCACACGCAGCTGGTTGCGGGTGTGGATGAAGTCGGACGCGGGCCGTTAGTTGGCGCGGTCGTCACCGCTGCGGTGATCCTTGACCCGGCGCGCCCGATTGCCGGGCTGAATGATTCCAAAAAGCTGAGCGAAAAACGCCGTCTGGCGCTCTATGAAGAGATCAAAGAGAAAGCGTTGAGCTGGAGTCTGGGCCGCGCGGAACCCCACGAAATCGACGAGCTGAACATTCTTCATGCGACCATGCTGGCGATGCAGCGTGCCGTCGCTGGGCTGCATATTGCGCCGGAATATGTGTTGATTGATGGTAACCGCTGCCCGAAATTACCGATGCCTGCGATGGCTGTGGTGAAAGGCGATAGCCGCGTACCGGAAATCAGTGCCGCGTCTATCCTGGCGAAAGTGACGCGTGACGCCGAAATGGCGGCGCTGGATATTGTTTTCCCGCAATATGGTTTTGCCCAACACAAAGGGTACCCAACCGCTTTTCATCTGGAAAAACTGGCTGAACACGGCGCGACCGAACACCATCGGCGCAGCTTTGGGCCTGTCAAACGCGCACTGGGACTTGCGTCCTGATTCTTGTGTCGAGATTAAGTAAACCGGAATCTGAAGATGTCTGAACCACGTTTCGTACACCTGCGGGTGCACAGCGACTACTCGATGATCGATGGCCTGGCCAAAACCGCACCGCTGGTAAAAAAGGCGGCGGCGTTGGGTATGCCAGCACTGGCGATCACCGATTTCACCAACCTTTGCGGTCTGGTGAAGTTCTACGGAGCGGGACATGGCGCAGGGATTAAGCCTATCGTCGGGGCAGATTTTAACGTCCAGTGCGACCTGCTGGGTGATGAGTTAACCCACCTGACGGTACTGGCGGCGAACAATACCGGCTATCAGAATCTGACGTTGCTGATCTCAAAAGCGTATCAGCGCGGGTACGGTGCCGCCGGGCCGATCATCGATCGCGACTGGCTTATCGAATTAAACGAAGGGTTGATCCTTCTTTCCGGCGGACGCATGGGCGACGTCGGACGCAGTCTTTTGCGTGGTAACAGCGCGCTGGTAGATGAGTGTGTCGCGTTTTATGAAGAACACTTCCCGGATCGCTATTTTCTCGAGCTGATCCGCACCGGCAGGCCGGACGAAGAAAGCTATCTGCACGCGGCGGTGGAACTGGCGGAAGCGCGCGGTTTGCCCGTCGTGGCGACCAACGACGTGCGCTTTATCGACAGCAGCGACTTTGACGCACACGAAATCCGCGTCGCGATCCACGACGGCTTTACCCTCGACGATCCTAAACGCCCGCGTAACTATTCGCCGCAGCAATATATGCGTAGCGAAGAGGAGATGTGTGAGCTGTTTGCCGACATCCCCGAAGCCCTTGCCAACACCGTTGAGATCGCCAAACGCTGTAACGTAACCGTGCGTCTTGGTGAATACTTCCTGCCGCAGTTCCCGACCGGGGACATGAGCACCGAAGATTATCTGGTCAAGCGTGCAAAAGAGGGCCTGGAAGAGCGTCTGGCCTTTTTATTCCCTGATGAGGAAGAACGTCTTAAGCGCCGCCCGAAATATGACGAACGTCTGGAGACTGAACTTCAGGTTATCAACCAGATGGGCTTCCCGGGCTACTTCCTCATCGTTATGGAATTTATCCAGTGGTCGAAAGATAACGGCGTACCGGTAGGGCCAGGCCGTGGCTCCGGTGCGGGTTCACTGGTGGCCTACGCGCTGAAAATCACCGACCTCGATCCGCTGGAATTTGACCTGCTGTTCGAACGTTTCCTTAACCCGGAACGTGTCTCCATGCCTGACTTCGACGTTGACTTCTGTATGGAGAAACGCGATCAGGTTATCGAACACGTGGCGGACATGTACGGTCGTGATGCGGTATCGCAGATCATCACCTTCGGTACAATGGCGGCGAAAGCGGTGATCCGCGACGTAGGCCGCGTGCTGGGGCATCCGTACGGCTTTGTCGATCGTATCTCGAAACTGATCCCGCCCGATCCGGGGATGACGCTGGCGAAAGCGTTTGAAGCCGAGCCGCAGCTGCCGGAAATCTACGAAGCGGATGAAGAAGTTAAGGCGCTGATCGACATGGCGCGCAAACTGGAAGGGGTCACCCGTAACGCCGGTAAGCACGCCGGTGGGGTGGTTATCGCGCCGACCAAAATTACCGATTTTGCGCCGCTTTACTGCGATGAAGAGGGCAAACATCCGGTCACCCAGTTTGATAAAAGCGACGTTGAATACGCCGGACTGGTGAAGTTCGACTTCCTTGGTTTGCGTACGCTCACCATCATCAACTGGGCGCTGGAGATGATCAACAAGCGGCGGGCGAAGAATGGCGAGCCGCCGCTGGATATCGCCGCGATCCCGCTGGATGACAAGAAAAGCTTCGACATGCTGCAACGCTCGGAAACCACGGCGGTATTCCAGCTTGAATCGCGCGGCATGAAGGACCTGATCAAGCGTCTGCAACCTGACTGCTTCGAAGATATGATCGCACTGGTGGCGCTGTTCCGCCCAGGTCCGTTGCAATCAGGGATGGTGGATAACTTTATCGACCGTAAACATGGTCGCGAAGAAATCTCCTATCCGGACGTACAGTGGCAGCATGAAAGCCTGAAACCGGTACTGGAGCCAACCTACGGCATCATCCTGTATCAGGAACAGGTCATGCAGATTGCGCAGGTGCTTTCTGGTTATACCCTCGGTGGCGCGGATATGCTGCGTCGTGCGATGGGTAAGAAAAAGCCGGAAGAGATGGCTAAGCAGCGTTCTGTATTTGCTGAAGGTGCAGAAAAGAACGGAATCAACGCCGAACTGGCGATGAAAATCTTCGACCTGGTGGAGAAATTCGCGGGTTACGGATTTAACAAATCGCACTCTGCGGCCTATGCTTTGGTGTCATATCAAACGTTATGGCTGAAAGCGCACTATCCGGCGGAGTTTATGGCGGCGGTAATGACCGCCGATATGGACAACACCGAGAAGGTGGTGGGCCTGGTGGATGAGTGCTGGCGGATGGGGCTGAAAATCCTGCCACCAGATATAAACTCCGGTCTTTACCATTTCCACGTCAACGACGACGGCGAAATCGTGTATGGTATTGGCGCCATCAAAGGGGTAGGTGAAGGTCCGATTGAGGCCATCATCGAAGCCCGTAATAAAGGCGGCTACTTCCGCGAACTGTTTGATCTCTGCGCCCGTACCGACACCAAAAAGTTAAACCGGCGGGTGCTGGAAAAACTGATCATGTCCGGGGCGTTTGACCGTCTTGGGCCACACCGCGCGGCGCTGATGAACTCGCTGGGTGATGCGTTAAAAGCGGCAGATCAACACGCGAAAGCGGAAGCTATCGGTCAGGCCGATATGTTCGGCGTGCTGGCCGAAGAGCCGGAACAAATTGAACAATCCTACGCCAGCTGCCAACCGTGGCCGGAGCAGGTGGTATTAGATGGGGAACGTGAAACGTTAGGCCTGTACCTGACCGGACACCCTATCAACCAGTATTTAAAAGAGATTGAGCGTTATGTCGGAGGCGTAAGGCTGAAAGACATGCACCCGACAGAACGTGGTAAAGTCATCACGGCTGCGGGGCTCGTTGTTGCCGCGCGGGTTATGGTCACCAAGCGCGGCAATCGTATCGGTATCTGCACGCTGGATGACCGTTCCGGGCGGCTGGAAGTGATGTTGTTTACTGACGCCCTGGATAAATACCAGCAATTGCTGGAAAAAGACCGCATACTTATCGTCAGCGGACAGGTCAGCTTTGATGACTTCAGCGGTGGGCTTAAAATGACCGCTCGCGAAGTGATGGATATTGACGAAGCCCGGGAAAAATATGCTCGCGGGCTTGCTATCTCGCTGACGGACAGGCAAATTGATGACCAGCTTTTAAACCGACTCCGTCAGTCTCTGGAACCCCACCGCTCTGGGACAATTCCAGTACATCTCTACTATCAGAGGGCGGATGCACGCGCGCGGTTGCGTTTTGGCGCGACGTGGCGTGTCTCTCCGAGCGATCGTTTATTAAACGATCTCCGTGGCCTCATTGGTTCGGAGCAGGTGGAACTGGAGTTTGACTAATACAGGAATACTATGAGTCTGAATTTCCTTGATTTTGAACAGCCGATTGCAGAGCTGGAAGCGAAAATCGATTCTCTGACTGCGGTTAGCCGTCAGGATGAGAAACTGGATATTAACATCGATGAAGAAGTGCATCGTCTGCGTGAAAAAAGCGTAGAACTGACGCGTAAAATCTTCGCCGATCTTGGTGCATGGCAGATTGCGCAACTGGCACGCCATCCACAGCGTCCTTATACCCTGGATTACGTTCGCCTGGCATTTGATGAATTTGACGAACTGGCTGGCGACCGCGCGTATGCAGACGATAAAGCTATCGTCGGTGGTATCGCCCGTCTCGATGGTCGTCCGGTGATGATCATTGGTCATCAAAAAGGTCGTGAAACCAAAGAAAAAATTCGCCGTAACTTTGGTATGCCAGCGCCAGAAGGTTACCGCAAAGCACTGCGTCTGATGCAAATGGCTGAACGCTTTAAGATGCCAATCATCACCTTTATCGACACCCCGGGGGCTTATCCGGGCGTGGGCGCAGAAGAACGTGGTCAGTCTGAAGCCATTGCACGCAACCTGCGTGAAATGTCTCGCCTCGGCGTACCGGTAGTTTGTACGGTTATCGGTGAAGGTGGTTCTGGCGGTGCGCTGGCGATTGGCGTGGGCGATAAAGTGAATATGCTGCAATACAGCACCTATTCCGTTATCTCGCCGGAAGGTTGTGCGTCCATTCTGTGGAAGAGCGCCGACAAAGCGCCGCTGGCGGCTGAAGCGATGGGTATCATCGCTCCGCGTCTGAAAGAGCTGAAACTGATCGACTCCATCATCCCGGAACCGCTGGGTGGCGCTCACCGTAACCCGGAAGCGATGGCGGCATCGTTGAAAGCGCAACTGCTGGCGGATCTGGCCGATCTCGATGTGTTAAGCACTGAAGATTTAAAAAATCGTCGTTATCAGCGCCTGATGAGCTACGGTTACGCGTAATTCGCAAAAGTTCTGAAAAAGGGTCACTTCGGTGGCCCTTTTTTATCGCCACGGTTTGAGCAGGCTATGATTAAGGAAGGATTTTCCAGGAGGAACACATGAACATCATTGCCATTATGGGACCGCATGGCGTCTTTTATAAAGATGAGCCCATCAAAGAACTGGAGTCGGCGCTGGTGGCGCAAGGCTTTCAGATTATCTGGCCACAAAACAGCGTTGATTTGCTGAAATTTATCGAACATAACCCTCGAATTTGCGGCGTGATTTTTGACTGGGATGAGTACAGTCTCGATTTATGCAGCGATATCAATCAACTTAATGAATATCTCCCGCTTTATGCCTTCATCAACACCCACTCGACGATGGATGTCAGCGTGCAGGATATGCGGATGGCGCTCTGGTTTTTTGAATATGCGCTGGGGCAGGCGGAAGATATCGCCATTCGTATGCGTCAGTACACCGACGAATATCTTGATAACATTACACCGCCGTTCACGAAAGCCTTGTTTACCTACGTTAAAGAGCGGAAGTACACCTTTTGTACGCCGGGGCATATGGGCGGCACCGCATATCAAAAAAGCCCGGTTGGCTGCCTGTTTTATGATTTTTTCGGCGGGAATACCCTCAAGGCTGATGTCTCTATTTCGGTCACCGAGCTTGGTTCGTTGCTCGACCACACCGGGCCACACTTGGAAGCGGAAGAGTACATCGCGCGGACTTTTGGCGCGGAACAGAGTTATATCGTTACCAACGGAACATCGACGTCGAACAAAATTGTGGGTATGTACGCCGCGCCATCCGGCAGTACGCTGTTGATCGACCGCAATTGTCATAAATCGCTGGCGCATCTGTTGATGATGAACGATGTAGTGCCAGTCTGGCTGAAACCGACGCGTAATGCGTTGGGGATTCTTGGTGGGATCCCGCGCCGTGAATTTACTCGCGACAGCATCGAAGAGAAAGTCGCTGCCACCACGCAGGCACAATGGCCGGTTCATGCGGTGATTACCAACTCCACCTATGATGGCTTGCTCTACAACACCGACTGGATCAAACAGACGCTGGATGTCCCGTCGATCCACTTCGATTCCGCCTGGGTGCCGTACACCCATTTTCATCCGATCTACCAGGGGAAAAGTGGTATGAGCGGCGAGCGTGTTGCGGGAAAAGTGATCTTCGAAACGCAATCGACCCACAAAATGCTGGCGGCGTTATCGCAGGCTTCGCTGATCCACATTAAAGGCGAGTATGACGAAGAGGCGTTTAACGAAGCCTTTATGATGCATACCACCACCTCGCCCAGTTATCCCATTGTTGCTTCGGTTGAGACGGCGGCGGCGATGCTGCGTGGTAATCCGGGCAAACGGCTGATTAACCGTTCGGTGGAGCGGGCGCTGCATTTTCGCAAAGAGGTCCAGCGGTTGCGGGAAGAGTCTGACGGTTGGTTTTTCGATATCTGGCAACCGCCGCAGGTGGATGAAGCCGAATGCTGGCCCGTTGCGCCAGGCGAACAGTGGCACGGCTTTAACGATGCGGATGCCGATCATATGTTTCTCGATCCGGTTAAAGTCACTATTTTGACACCGGGGATGGACGAACAGGGCAATATGAGTGAGGAGGGGATCCCGGCGGCGCTGGTGGCAAAATTCCTCGACGAACGTGGGATCGTAGTAGAGAAAACCGGCCCTTATAACCTGCTGTTTCTCTTTAGTATTGGTATCGATAAAACCAAAGCAATGGGATTATTGCGTGGGTTGACGGAATTTAAACGCTCTTACGATCTCAACCTGCGGATCAAAAATATGCTACCCGATCTCTATGCTGAAGATCCCGATTTCTACCGCAATATGCGTATTCAGGATCTGGCGCAAGGGATCCATAAGCTGATTCGTAAACACGATCTTCCCGGTTTGATGTTGCGGGCATTCGATACTTTGCCGGAAATGATCATGACGCCACATCAGGCATGGCAGAGACAGATTAAAGGTGAAGTAGAAACCATTGCGCTGGAACAACTGGTCGGTAGAGTATCGGCAAATATGATCCTGCCTTATCCACCGGGCGTACCGCTGTTGATGCCAGGAGAAATGCTGACCAAAGAGAGCCGCACGGTACTCGATTTTCTACTGATGCTTTGTTCCGTAGGGCAACATTACCCCGGTTTTGAAACGGATATTCACGGCGCGAAACAGGACGAAGACGGCGTTTACCGCGTACGAGTCCTAAAAATGGCGGGATAACTTGCCAGAGCGGCTTCCGGGCGAGTAACGTGCTGTTAACAAATAAAGGAGACGTTATGCTGGGTTTAAAACAGGTTCACCATATTGCGATTATTGCGACGGATTATGCGGTGAGCAAAGCTTTCTACTGCGATATTCTTGGTTTCACGCTGCAAAGCGAAGTCTATCGCGAAGCGCGCGACTCGTGGAAAGGGGATTTGGCGCTTAATGGGCAATATGTGATTGAGCTTTTCTCTTTTCCGTTCCCGCCGGAGCGCCCCAGCCGACCGGAAGCTTGCGGCCTGCGTCATCTGGCTTTTAGCGTTGATGACATCGATGCGGCAGTGGCGCACCTTGAAAGCCATAACGTGAAGTGTGAAGCCATCCGTGTCGATCCATACACGCAAAAACGCTTCACCTTCTTTAACGATCCGGACGGGCTGCCGTTGGAACTGTATGAGCAGTAAGGCTTGTCATCGCCGCATTTGCCCGGTAACGTGCCGGGCATTGCTACTGTAAAATCGCACCATCATGACACTCACGCTCAATAGACAACTTCTCACCTCACGCCAGATTCTGGTGGCCTTTAGCGGCGGGCTTGACTCCACCGTTCTGCTGCATCAGTTGGTGCAGTGGCGGACGGAAAATCCGGGCGTCACTCTGCGCGCTATTCATGTGCATCACGGTTTAAGTGCCAATGCCGATGCCTGGGTTACGCATTGCGAAAACGTCTGCCAACAGTGGCAGGTGCCGCTGGTGGTCGAACGCGTACAACTTGCGCAAGAGGGGCTGGGGATTGAGGCCCAAGCGCGGCAGGCGCGTTATCAGGCATTTGCCCGTACCCTATTGCCCGGCGAAGTGCTGGTCACCGCGCAACATCTCGACGATCAATGTGAAACCTTTCTGCTGGCGCTAAAACGCGGTAGCGGCCCTGCCGGGCTTTCGGCTATGGGGGAAGTCTCGGAGTTTGCCGGAACACGGCTTATCCGCCCGTTGCTTGCCCGCACGCGGGGGGAACTGGCGCAGTGGGCATTGGCGCATGGTTTACGCTGGATTGAAGACGAAAGTAATCAGGACGACTCATACGATCGTAACTTTCTGCGCCTGCGTGTAGTGCCGTTATTGCAGCAGCGTTGGCCGCATTTTGCCGAAGCAACGGCCCGCAGCGCCGCACTTTGTGCTGAACAAGAGAGTCTGTTGGATGAACTGCTGGCGGATGATTTAGCACACTGCCAAACGTCGCAGGGGACGCTGCAGATTGCGCCAATGCTAGCGATGAGTGATGCCCGTCGCGCGGCGATTATCCGCCGCTGGCTGGCAGGGCAGAATGCACCGATGCCTTCCCGCGACGCGCTGGTGCGGATCTGGCAGGAAGTGGCGCTGGCGCGGGAAGATGCCTCCCCCTGTTTACGCTTGGGCGCGTTTGAAATCCGCCGATATCAGTCGCAACTGTGGTGGATTAAATCCGTCACCGGGCAAAGTGAAACCATTGTGCCGTGGCAGACGTGGCTACAACCGCTGGAATTACCGGCGGGGCTGGGAAGCGTACAGCTTACTGCGGGAGGCGATATTCGCCCTCCGCGTGCAGACGAAGCGGTCAGCGTGCGTTTCAAAGCGGCAGGATTGCTGCATATTGTCGGGCGCAACGGCGGACGTAAGCTGAAGAAAATCTGGCAAGAGTTAGGCGTGCCGCCGTGGCTACGTGACACCACGCCACTGCTGTTTTATGGCGAAACGCTGATTGCGGCGGCAGGGGTATTTGTGACGCAAGAAGGTGTGGCTGAAGGTGAGAATGGCGTAAGTTTTGTCTGGCAGAAAACGCTTAGTTAAGTGAAAGCCGGATAAGACGCATCAAACGTCGCATCCGGCGAAAGTCAATCAGGACTCGCTCACCACCACCGTACCGATTTCCGGGTGGCTAAAGCTGGTAATTTTATCCAGACGTAGCTCACGGGTTTCGCCAGCGGCCTCGACGACCAGATACTCCACATTTTTGCGGGAGACTAAATCGCTGGCTTTTGCCTGCAATTTTTCGCCATCTTTCAGCTCAAGTGTCAGCATTAAATGATGCTGGCAGGCGAGCTCAAGATTATCGTAATCATCACAATTGATTGGTTGATACGTATCATTCATTGACATAATCGCTCACCAGTAAGTTTGCCGCAGCGTATGCTGCTTTTTCCCTGACAGCCTCAGAAAGGGCGTCGTCGGCAGCCATTTCATTCAGCACTTTCAAAACGCAGCCCAGCGCGTCCGGAACGTATCCTAAGTCTCCGCTGGCGATTTCCGCGTACCGCTTGCGTATTAACTCACAATATTTTTCCACATGCCCTCCTGTCAGCACTCTGACTTAACCGTGGATGCAAGTCTAAGCCTACGAAGATAAACTCTGTTTCGCAAGGTGACTATACCACACTCATTTCTGCAATATCAGCGCCGCAACTGCACGTATTCCGTTACAATGGCCTCCTGATTCGAAAGGAGTTTTCTTATGGCGCTTAAAGCGACAATTTATAAAGCGACGGTTAATGTGGCCGATCTCGACCGCAACCAGTTTCTCGATGCCTCTCTGACGCTGGCGCGCCACCCTTCAGAAACCCAGGAGCGTATGATGCTGCGCTTGCTGGCGTGGCTGAAATATGCTGATGAACGTCTGCAATTTACCCGTGGTTTGTGTGCCGATGATGAGCCGGAAGCGTGGCTGCGTAACGATCACCTGGGCATTGATTTGTGGATTGAGCTGGGGCTGCCGGATGAGCGGCGGATTAAGAAAGCCTGCACCCAGGCCGCAGAAGTGGCGCTGTTTACCTATAATAGTCGGGCGGCGCAAATCTGGTGGCAGCAAAATCAGAGCAAATGTGTGCAGTTTGCCAATCTTTCCGTCTGGTATCTGGACGATGAACAACTGGCGAAAGTAAGCGCCTTTGCCGATCGTACCATGACGCTGCAGGCAACGATTCAGGATGGCGTGATCTGGTTATCGGACGATAAGAATAATCTGGAAGTTAACTTAACCGCCTGGCAACAACCTTCATGATTGTGATTTCCCGACATGTTGCTATTCCCGATGGTGAGCTTGAGATCACCGCCATTCGTGCGCAGGGCGCGGGCGGGCAGCATGTTAATAAGACCTCAACGGCCATTCATCTGCGTTTTGACATTCGGGCGTCCAGCCTGCCAGAGTATTACAAAGAGCGTCTACTCGCCGCCAGCCATCATTTGATCAGCAGTGATGGCGTGATTGTCATTAAGGCACAGGAATACCGCAGTCAGGAACTGAACCGCGAAGCCGCGCTAGCCCGGCTGGTGGCAGTGATTAAAGATTTAACAACAGAACAAAAAGCCCGACGACCCACGCGGCCCACCCGTGCATCGAAAGAGCGCAGGCTGGCATCGAAAGCACAAAAATCAAGCGTGAAGGCGATGCGCGGCAAAGTACGCAGCGGTCGGGAATAAAAAGAAGGAATAGATGGTGAAAAAAGCGATAGTGACAGCGATGGCTGTAATCAGCCTCTTTACTCTGATGGGATGTAATAACCGGGCCGAAGTCGATACGCTTTCTCCAGCACAGGCTGCCGAACTGAAACCGATGCCGCAAAGTTGGCGCGGCGTGCTGCCGTGTGCTGATTGCGAAGGAATCGAAACCTCTCTGTTCCTCGAAAAAGACGGAACATGGGTGATGAATGAGCGTTATCTCGGTGCTCGTGAAGAACCTTCCTCCTTCGCTTCCTACGGTACATGGGCGCGAACCGCTGACAAGCTGGTATTAACCGACAGCAAAGGTGAAAAGTCATATTATCGGGCGAAAGGCGATGCGCTGGAGATGCTCGATCGTGAAGGCAATCCGATTGAATCGCAGTTCAACTATACGCTGGAACCGGCACAATCTAGTTTACCTATGACGCCGATGACCCTGCGAGGCATGTATTTTTATATGGCTGATGCGGCGACCTTCACTGATTGCGCGACCGGAAAACGTTTCATGGTAGCGAATAACGCAGAGCTGGAGCGTAGCTACCTGGCTGCGCGCGGTCACAGTGAAAAACCGGTGTTACTGTCAGTAGAAGGTCACTTTACGCTTGAGGCTAATCCGGATACTGGTGCGCCAACCAAAGTATTAGCGCCCGATACGGCGGGTAAATTTTACCCGAATAAGGATTGCAGTAGTTTGGGGCAGTAAACCTGCTTAAGGCAGAAACAAACGCAAAATTGCCTGATGCGCTGCGCTTATCAGGCCTTGTATTATCCCTCCAGTGCAGAGAAAATCGGCCAGTTTTCTCTGCCTGCAGTCCGCATGCCGTATCGGGCCTTGGGTTCTAACCTGTTGCGTAGATTTATGCAGCGGACTGCC
>NZ_JBJQLJ010000024.1:0-69329 GCF_046486385.1 Escherichia sp. WS33
TAAATCTACGCAACAGGTTAGAACCCAAGGCCCGATACGGCATGCGGACTGCAGGCAGAGAAAACTGGCCGATTTTCTCTGCACTGGAGGGATAATACAAGGCCTGATAAGCGAAGCGCATCAGGCATTTTTGCTTCTGTCATCGGTTTCAGGCTAAAGGAATCTGCCTTTTTCCGAAATCATTAATACAGTTTTTTCGCGCAGTCCAGCCAGTCACCTTTGAACGGACGCTTCATGTTTTCGATAGCGTCGATGATGTCGTGGTGAACCAGCTGTTCGTTCTGGATACCTACACAACGACCGCCGTAACCTGCCAGCAGCAGATCGATAGCGTAAGCGCCCATACGGGAAGCCAGAATACGGTCGTAAGGCACCGGAGAACCACCGCGCTGGATGTGGCCCAGCACAGTTGCGCGGGTTTCACGACCGGTTTCTTTCTCGATGAAATGCGCCAGTTCGTCAACATCACACATATGTTCGGTAATCGCCACGATCGCGTGTTTTTTACCTTTCGCGATACCCGCTTTGATTTCGTTTACCAGGTCTTCACGGCTGAATTCAACTTCCGGAACTACAACGAATTCACAGCCACCGGCAATGGCCGCAGCCAGGGTCAGATCGCCACAATAACGACCCATCACTTCCACCACGGAAATACGCTGGTGAGAAGAAGAGGTGTCACGCAGACGGTCGATCGCTTCTACAACGGTGCTCAGCGCAGTGAAGAAACCGATAGTGTAGTCAGTGCCTTTGATGTCGTTGTCGATAGTGCCCGGCAGACCGATGCACGGGAAGCCCATTTCGGTCAGACGCATTGCACCCATGTAGGAACCGTCACCGCCGATAACCACCAGCGCGTCGATACCACGTTTTTTCAGGTTTTCGATAGCCACGGCGCGGATGTTCTCGTCGCGGAATTCCGGGAAGCGCGCAGAACCGAGGAACGTACCGCCACGGTTGATCATGTCAGAAACGCTGTAACGGTCTAGCTGTACCATACGGTCTTCATACAGACCCAGATAGCCGTCATAAATGCCCATTACTTCCAGACCTTCTGTCAGCGCAGAACGAACAACCCCGCGAATTGCGGCGTTCATGCCTGGCGCATCACCGCCGCTTGTCAACACACCGATTTTCTTAATCATGACTACCTCTGAACTTTGGAATGCAAAATAAAATCTGTTGCCGGAAGTCTTCTTGCACATCGAAGTGATCCAACGAATGTGCAAATAGTATAACAATCACTTCCTGCTGAATTGATTCAGGTCAGGCCAAATGGCGGTATTTTATACACAAAATGCGGGTCTGGCTCTCTTTTATACTGATTATGAAAGCATAGACCGTTTACCCTCCCTGGGTACGACGGAACAGGGGTCCTGATGGATAATTACATCCGATCCCGGAAAACGCCGTAAAATAGCCTGCTCTACCTGATCCGCCACCATATGTGCCTGAACCAAAGGCAGAGAGTCTTCCATTTCCAAATGAATCTGAATAAAGCGGGTCGGCCCTGACTGCCGCGTGCGAAGATCGTGAGCGCCGCTAACACCCGGCCAGGAAGTCACGATATCAATAATTTCTTGCCGTTCCTCATCAGGCAATGCGCGATCCAGTAATGACTGTACCGCCTCATATCCCATGCGTAACGCGCTATATAAAATATAGATGCCGATTCCCAATGCAAACAGAGCATCGGCGCGATGCCAGCCGTACCAGGACAACCCCAGCGCCAGCAGAATTGCGCCGTTCATCATAACATCAGACTGGTAATGTAGCATATCAGCCCGCACCGCCTGGCTTTGCGTCCGGCGCACCACCCAACGCTGAAACGAGACAAGGATAATCGTACAAATTAGCGCCACAATTGTCACGATAACCCCGACGCCTGGATCTGTCATCGGTGTTGGAGATATCAGATGTTGAATACCCGTCAAAAACAGGAATAGTGCCGAACCGGAGATAAACATACTTTGCGCCAGCGCCGCGAGGGACTCTGCTTTACCGTGACCAAACGAGTGATTATCGTCGGCAGGTTGCAGGGAATATCGCACCACCAGTAAATTCGTCAACGACGCGCCGATATCCACCAGCGAATCCACCAGCGCGGCGAGAATACTCACCGACCCGGTATACCACCATGCAAAAATTTTAATCAGCAATAGCAACGAAGCCATCGCCGTCGCAGCAATCGCCGCCCGACTGACCAGCCGTCCATAAGATTGATTCATAAATACTCCCGCTATCAACTGACGCTAGTATAACGGAAGCAAATCATCTGCAATGCATTAAGCAGCAGGCAAATTGAGGATAAAAAAAACCCCCACATCATGTGGGGGAAGACAGGGATGGTGTCTATGGCAAGGAAAACAGGGTTTACTACTGGGAACGTGAGTTGCTACTACTCAATAGCTTCAACGATGAACTTTTTTGCCATTGCGTCACGTCACGCAACTGCTCCATTCGTTGTTGATGTTTCTCGTTTAAAACCGCTTGCTGCTCCGGCGTTAACAGGCGATACATTTGGTTGCGGACTTTTGCCATCTCAACCTGACGAGCAATTTGCTCATTCGCCATTTTTTCTGCCTGTGCGCGCACAGCGTTTTCATCAAAATTTTCTGCGGTGACAAGGCGATGCATTGTCTCCAGTTCGCTAACATTAACAGGAGGCTGTTCGTGCCGGGCCTGTTGCATAAGATCTCGCATCTGCTGACGCTGATGTTCGGTTAAACTTATGCCGTCGAACATATGGCTCTGCGTACTGCGCTGCGTAAGTTCTTCACCCGGATGCCAGTTATCGCCTGAACCGACTTCAGCAGCGTGGCTTAATGAACTGACTGCCAGCGTTGAGGCCATGACGGCAGCGGTAACTATGCGCATCATTTGCTCCCAAAATCTTTCTGTCGCGATTCAACGATAGAGAGTTTACGATTCAGGCTGCAAACATGCGTCAGGGGGTGTAAAACAACGTAAAGTCATGGATTAGCGACGTCTGATGACGTAATTTCTGCCTCGGAGGTATTTAAACAATGAATAAAATCCTGTTAGTTGATGATGACCGAGAGCTGACTTCCCTATTAAAGGAGCTGCTCGAGATGGAAGGCTTCAACGTGATTGTTGCCCACGATGGGGAACAGGCGCTTGATCTTCTGGACGACAGCATTGATTTACTTTTGCTTGACGTAATGATGCCGAAGAAAAATGGTATCGACACATTAAAAGCACTTCGCCAGACACACCAGACGCCTGTCATTATGTTGACGGCGCGCGGCAGTGAACTTGATCGCGTTCTCGGCCTTGAGCTGGGCGCAGATGACTATCTCCCGAAACCGTTTAATGATCGTGAGCTGGTGGCACGTATTCGCGCGATCCTGCGCCGTTCGCACTGGAGCGAGCAACAGCAAAACAACGACAACGGTTCACCGACACTGGAAGTTGATGCCTTAGTGCTGAATCCAGGCCGTCAGGAAGCCAGCTTCGACGGGCAAACGCTGGAGTTAACCGGTACTGAGTTTACCCTGCTCTATTTGCTGGCACAGCATCTGGGTCAGGTGGTTTCCCGTGAACATTTAAGCCAGGAAGTGTTGGGCAAACGCCTGACGCCTTTCGACCGCGCTATTGATATGCACATTTCCAACCTGCGTCGTAAACTGCCGGATCGTAAAGATGGTCACCCGTGGTTTAAAACCTTGCGTGGTCGCGGCTATCTGATGGTTTCTGCTTCATGATAGGCAGCTTAACCGCGCGCATCTTCGCCATCTTCTGGCTGACGCTGGCGCTGGTGTTGATGTTGGTTTTGATGTTACCCAAGCTCGATTCACGCCAGATGACCGAGCTTCTGGATAGCGAACAGCGTCAGGGGCTGATGATTGAGCAGCATGTCGAAGCGGAGCTGGCGAACGATCCGCCCAACGATTTAATGTGGTGGCGGCGTCTGTTCCGGGCGATTGATAAGTGGGCACCGCCAGGACAGCGTTTGTTATTGGTGACCACCGAAGGCCGCGTGATCGGCGCTGAACGCAGCGAAATGCAGATCATTCGTAACTTTATTGGTCAGGCCGATAACGCCGATCATCCGCAGAAGAAAAAGTATGGCCGCGTGGAACTGGTCGGTCCGTTCTCCGTGCGTGATGGCGAAGATAATTACCAACTTTATCTGATTCGTCCGGCCAGCAGTTCTCAATCCGATTTCATTAACTTACTGTTTGACCGCCCGCTATTACTGCTGATTGTCACCATGTTGGTCAGTACGCCGCTGCTGTTGTGGTTGGCCTGGAGTCTGGCAAAACCGGCGCGTAAGCTGAAAAACGCTGCCGATGAAGTTGCCCAGGGAAACTTACGCCAGCACCCGGAACTGGAAGCGGGGCCACAGGAATTCCTTGCCGCAGGTGCCAGTTTTAACCAGATGGTCACCGCGCTGGAGCGCATGATGACCTCTCAGCAGCGTCTGCTTTCTGATATCTCTCACGAGCTGCGCACCCCGCTGACGCGTCTGCAACTGGGTACGGCGTTACTGCGCCGTCGTAGTGGTGAAAGCAAGGAACTGGAGCGTATTGAAACCGAAGCGCAACGTCTGGACAGCATGATCAACGATCTGTTGGTGATGTCCCGTAATCAGCAAAAAAACGCGCTGGTTAGCGAAACCATCAAAGCCAACCAGTTGTGGAGTGAAGTGCTGGATAACGCGGCGTTCGAAGCCGAGCAGATGGGCAAGTCGTTGACGGTTAACTTCCCGCCTGGGCCGTGGCCGCTGTACGGCAATCCGAACGCACTGGAAAGTGCGCTGGAAAACATTGTTCGTAATGCTCTGCGTTATTCCCATACGAAGATTGAAGTGGGCTTTGCGGTAGATAAAGACGGTATCACCATTACGGTGGACGACGATGGTCCTGGCGTTAGCCCGGAAGATCGCGAACAGATTTTCCGTCCGTTCTATCGGACCGATGAAGCACGCGATCGTGAATCTGGCGGTACAGGATTGGGGCTGGCGATTGTTGAAACCGCCATTCAGCAGCATCGTGGCTGGGTGAAGGCAGAAGACAGCCCGCTGGGCGGTTTACGGCTGGTGATTTGGTTGCCGCTGTATAAGCGGAGTTAAACTCCGCATTTGTAGGCAGGATAAGGCGTTTACGCCGCATCCGGCATTTGAGCAGGATGCCTGATGCGACGCTGATAGCGTCTTATCAGGCCTACACTCCGGGGGTTATTTTCCCCACAACCGGCGGGAAAAATCTTCGATCTTGCCGCTCAGTCGGCGCTTTTGCATCGTCCGCGTCCAGCTTTTCGATAACCCGGCGGCGGAGAGTAAACGGTGATATTGATCGTCATCAAACGGCATATGCCATGCGATGGCGGCAGCCTCCTGCACGGTCACATCGCTGACACGGGAAACCAACTCCAGCGGCGCGTCCGCAGACACTTTCCCTGGCGCTATCACGCTATACAACCACCCCACCTTACCTGTGTTTTGCATCAACTGCGCTATATCGCTGATATCAAAATGGTAATTGAGTTTATAGCAAGGCGAGCGCGGCTGGCTGACCTGAATTAATGCCTCTCCCCAGCGGAAAATATCGCCCATATAAACATTACTTTCCGTGAGACCGTCGGTTGAGAGATTTTCGCCAAACGCAGGCGCAACAAACAACTCCGCCTGTTCCGGAAATTCCCGCGCCCAGTAGAGATAATGCTCACGAGGATAATGACACAGCGCTCTGTCTGGCCCGCCGTGAACCTTTTTCTCCGCCTGCTCGTCACCTTCCAGCCCCAGCTCCGTCAGCATCAACTCACCATCAACCTGGATTTTGGCAATTGCGCTGGGTTTGCCTTCGGGATAAGCCTGAATCTTGCCTGTGTATACATCAACCGGATATCGCATCTGTTCCCCCTCCACGAGAAATTTCCCCATTAGACCATATTTATTTTATGTCAGGCGTGCTGTTTTCGCGGTAAGTATCCAGGCAGGAACTCAATAGCAAACCGGACGAACGTTAGTTCATCCGGCTGTGGGGATTAAGGAAGCAGGTTTATTTCACCGTACCTAAAATTTCGATTTTCGCTGCTCTGGCTTTGACTTTACGTGACCAGATAGAGGTAAGAATTGGCACCAGAATCGAAGTCACAATGACCGCCGTCGCTACCAGCGAAGTTGCTGCCGGAGCCATCGGTTTAAACGCAGGCACCATTTCTGCAATCAGCACAGGTGTCGCTACCGCGGCCCCTGCGGAACTGGAAGCGGCAATTCCGGCAGTGCCATCGCCACCGCCAATCAATTTATCGGCGATAATCAACGGAATACCGGTCACGATAATTACTGCCACACCCAACAGGATCCCCAGCAAACCAGTCTGGGCAATCACAGTCAAATCAATGGTATTGCCCAGCGCGAAGGCAAAGAATGGAATCAGCGTTTGCACCGCTTTGCTGAAAAATTCTCGTAATTCAGGGTCAAGGTTCCCCAGGGCAAAGCCCACCAGGAACGGTAATACTGCGCCGACGAAAACATGCGGTTCAAACGAGGCAATCCCTGCAGTGCCCAGAATAATCATCGTCATGAGCGGCCCGGACTCCAACGACATCAACACAAATGCCCCAGCTTCTTCTTTTGTGCCGTACTGCTGCATGATGGAAGCGTAAAGTCCGCCATTGGTCATATCCATCGCCGCCACCAGCGCCAGCGTTGAAAGTCCGGCAAAGAATCCAACTTCAACACCATGTTCCGGAATAATGCGCGAGGCAATTGCCGCAACCACCCACGCGACGGCAATTTTTGTTACCACCAGCGTACCGGATTTACGCAATACCGTTCCCGTCGCGCTTAATTTTATTGACGCCCCCATGCAAAAAAACCACACCGCCAGAATGGGCACCGTACCGGTAATCATCCCGTTGGTGAATGATCCAAAATATTTCCCCGCCCCCGGCGAGAAGGTGTGGCACAGTGCGCCAAGGAATAGCGGGACGAGCATCATCCCCCCCGGGATTTTCTCAATCGAGCGTTTTATCTGCATTTCCATCACCTGTCGGCATATTTTTAAGGGCTGATGCGTCATTCCTCAATGGAGCATCAGTGTTGATGGAAACGAAGATAGACATTCATTTAATCAATAAAAGTGATCAAAACCACATCAATTGAAACACTGTTTTATTTTTATCGGATCATTGTTTTTATTTTGAAATTGATCACAAAAAAACCACCGCCGTTGGCGATGGTTCATTTTTTAAGCTGATATGCGGCCTATACGCCTCATTGCAGCAGGCGGCAAATGATTATTTTTTCGCCGCAAAACGTGCCGCTGCTTCGTCCCAGTTCACCACGTTCCAGAACTCTTTAATGTAGTCCGGACGGCGGTTCTGGAATTTCAGGTAGTAAGCATGTTCCCACACATCCAGGCCCAGAATCGGGAAGCCGGAAGCGCCAGAAATAGCTTCACCCATCAGCGGAGAATCCTGGTTAGCAGTAGAAACCACCGCCAGTTTATCGCCTTTCAGCACCAGCCATGCCCAGCCGGAACCAAAGCGGGAAGCTGCCGCTTTTTCAAATTCTGCTTTGAAGTTATCAACGGAGCCGAAGTCACGTTCGATAGCCGCTTTCAGGCCACCCTGCAGGGTGGTGCCTTTTTTCAGACCTTTCCAGAACAGGCTGTGGTTAGCGTGACCGCCAGCGTTGTTGCGCAGTACGGTTTTCTTGTCTGCTGGCAGCTGGTCCAGTTTGGTGATCAGCTCTTCAACCGGCAGGTTGGCAAATTCTGGCAGGCTTTCCAGCGCCGCGTTGGCGTTGTTTACGTAGGTCTGATGGTGTTTGGTGTGGTGGATTTCCATGGTCTGCTTATCGAAGTGCGGTTCCAGGGCATCGTAAGCATACGGCAGGGATGGCAGGGTATAGCTCATATTCATCTCCAGTATTGTCGGGCGGCCGATTGTTAATGCCGCGTAAGCAGTTGGTTCATTATAGTTAATTAAATGATATTGAAAATGATTATCAATGCCGTACTTTTCGTAAGGGTATGGTTTTGCAGGAAAATGCCCGAGATGTGAAGCAAATCACCCACTTAATGCCGTGATTGCCAGTAAATCGACAACGGCGGCAACAGGCGAAAGGTTAATCGACAGCACGATTTTTACACTCATCTCGTCGGAGATGTGAAGCGACGAAAAATGATGAGGATAAGAAGATGAGTAACGCGATTACGATGGGGATATTTTGGCATTTGATCGGCGCGGCCAGTGCAGCCTGTTTTTACGCTCCGTTCAAAAAAGTAAAAAAATGGTCATGGGAAACCATGTGGTCAGTCGGTGGGATTGTTTCGTGGATTATTCTGCCGTGGGCCATCAGCGCCCTGTTACTACCGAATTTCTGGACGTATTACAGCTCGTTTAGTCTCTCTACGCTGCTGCCTGTTTTTCTGTTCGGCGCTATGTGGGGGATCGGTAATATCAACTATGGCCTGACCATGCGTTATCTCGGCATGTCGATGGGAATTGGCATCGCCATTGGCATTACGTTGATTGTCGGTACGCTGATGACGCCAATTATCAACGGCAATTTCGATGTGCTGATTAACACCGAAGGCGGACGCATGACGTTGCTCGGCGTTCTGGTGGCGCTGATTGGCGTAGGGATTGTAACTCGAGCCGGGCAGTTGAAAGAGCGCAAGATGGGCATTAAAGCCGAAGAGTTCAATCTGAAAAAAGGGCTGGTGCTGGCGGTGATGTGCGGCATTTTCTCTGCCGGGATGTCCTTTGCGATAAACGCCGCAAAACCGATGCATGAAGCCGCTGCCGCACTAGGCGTCGATCCACTGTATGTCGCTCTGCCAAGCTATGTCATCATCATGGGCGGCGGCGCGATCATCAACCTCGGTTTCTGTTTTATTCGTCTGGCAAAAGTGAAGGATTTGTCGCTAAAAGCCGACTTCTCGCTGGCAAAACCGCTGATCACTCACAATGTGTTACTCTCAGCACTGGGCGGGTTGATGTGGTATCTGCAATTCTTTTTCTATGCCTGGGGCCACGCCCGCATTCCGGCGCAATATGACTACATCAGTTGGATGCTGCATATGAGCTTCTATGTATTGTGCGGCGGTATCGTCGGGCTGGTGCTGAAAGAGTGGAACAATGCAGGACGCCGTCCAGTAACGGTGTTGAGCCTCGGTTGTGTGGTGATTATTGTCGCCGCTAACATCGTCGGCATCGGCATGGCGAATTAATCTTTCTGCGAATTGAGATGACGCCACTGGCTGGGCGTCATCCCGGTTTCCCGGGTAAACACCACCGAAAAATAGTTACTATCTTCAAAGCCACATTCGGTCGAAATATCACTGATTAACAGGCGGCTATGCTGGAGAAGATATTGCGCATGACACACTCTGACCTGTCGCAGATATTGATTGATGGTCATTCCAGTCTGCTGGCGAAATTGCTGACGCAAAACGCGCTCACTGCACGATGCCTCATCACAAAATTTATCCAGCGCAAAGGGACTTTTCAGGCTAGCCGCCAGCCGGGTAATCAGCTTATCCAGCAACGTTTCGCTGGATGTTGGCGGCAACGAATCACTGGTGTAACGATGGCGATTCAGCAACATCACCAACTGCCCGAACAGCAACTCAGCCATTTCGTTAGCAAACGGCACATGCTGACTACTTTCATGCTCAAGCTGACCGATAACCTGCCGCGCCTGCGCCATCCCCACGCTACCTAAGCGCCAGTGTGGTTGCCCTGCGCTGGCGCTAAATCCCGGAATCGCCCCCTGCCAGTCAAGATTCAGCTTCAGACGCTCCGGGCAATAAATAATATTCTGCAAAACCAGATCGTTAACGGAAGCGTAGGAGTGTTTATCGTCAGCATGAATGTAAAAGAGATCGCCACGGGTAATGCGATAAGGGCGATCGTTGAGTACATGCAGGCCATTACCGCGCCAGACAATCACCAGCTCACAAAAATCATGTGTATGTTCAGCAAAGACATCTTGCGGATAACGGTCAGCCACAGCGACTGCCTGCTGGTCGCTGGCAAAAAAATCATCTTTGAGAAGTTTTAACTGATGCGCCACCGTGGCTACCTCGGCCAGAGAACGAAGTTGATTATTCGCAATATGGCGTACAAATACGTTGAGAAGATTCGCGTTATTGCAGAAAACCATCCCGTCCCTGACGAATATCACGCGGTGACCAGTTAAACTCTCGGCGAAAAAGCGTCGAAAAGTGGTTACTGTCGCTGAATCCACAGCGATAGGCGATGTCAGTAACGCTGGCCTCGCTGTGGCGTAGCAGATGTCGGGCTTTCATCAGTCGCAGGCGGTTCAGGTATCGCTGAGGCGTCAGTCCCGTTTGCTGCTTAAGCTGCCGATGTAGCGTACGCAGTGAAAGAGAAAATTGATCCGCCACGGCATCCCAATTCACCTCATCGGCAAAATGGTCCTCCAGCCAGGCCAGAAGCAAGTTGAGACGTGATGCGCTGTTTTCCAGGTTCTCCTGCAAACTGCTTTTACGCAGCAAGAGCAGTAATTGCATAAACAAGATCTCGCGACTGGCGGTCGAGGGTAAATCATTTTCCCCTTCCTGCTGTTCCATCTGTGCAACCAGCTGTCGCACCTGCTGCAATACGCTGTGGTTAACGCGCCAGTGAGACGGATACTGCCCATCCAGCTCTTGTGGCAGCAACTGATTCAGCCCGGCGAGAAACTGAAATCGATCCGGCGAGCGATACAGCACATTGGTCAGACACAGATTATCGGTATGTTCATACAGATGCCGATCATGATTGCGTACGAAACAGACCGTGCCACCGGTGATGGTATAGGGCTGCCCATTAAACACATGAATACCCGTGCCATGTTCGACAATCACAATTTCATGAAAATCATGATGATGTTCAGGAAAATCCGCCTGAGGGAGCCGGGGTTCTATCGCCACGGACGCGTTACCAGACGGAAAAAAATCCACACTATGTAATACGGTCATACTGGCCTCCTGATGTCGTCAACACGGCGAAATAGTAATCACGAGGTCAGGTTCTTACCTTAAATTTTCGACGGAAAACCACGTAAAAAACGTCGATTTTTCAAGATACAGCGTGAATTTTCAGGAAATGCGGTGAGCATCACATCACCACAATGAAGCAAATTGTGAACATCATCACGTTCATCTTTCCCTGGTTGCCAATGGCCCATTTTCCTGTCAGTAACGAGAAGGTCACGAATTCAGGCGCTTTTTAGACTGGTCGTAATGAAATTCAGCAGGATCACATTATGACCTTTCGCAATTGTGTCGCCGTCGATCTCGGCGCATCCAGTGGGCGCGTGATGCTGGCGCGTTACGAGCGTGAATGCCGCAGCCTGACGCTGCGCGAAATCCATCGTTTTAAAAATGGGCTGCATAGCCAGAACGGTTATGTCACCTGGGATGTGGATAGCCTGGAAAGTGCCATTCGCCTTGGATTAAACATGGTGTGTGAGGAAGGGATTCGTATCGATAGCATTGGGATTGATACCTGGGGCGTGGACTTTGTGCTGCTCGACCAACAGGGTCAGCGTGTGGGCCTGCCCGTTGCTTATCGCGATAGCCGCACCAATGGCCTAATGGCGCAGGCACAGCAACAACTCGGCAAACGCGATATTTATCAACGTAGCGGCATCCAGTTTCTGCCCTTCAATACGCTTTATCAGTTGCGTGCGCTGACGGAGCAACAACCTGAACTTATTCCACACATTGCTCACGCTCTGCTGATGCCGGATTACTTCAGTTATCGCCTGACCGGCAAGATGAACTGGGAGTACACCAATGCCACCACCACACAACTGGTCAATATCAATAGCGACGACTGGGACGAGTCGCTACTGGCGTGGAGCGGGGCCAACAAAGCCTGGTTTGGTCGCCCGACGCATCCGGGTAATGTCATTGGGCACTGGATTTGCCCGCAGGGTAATGAGATTCCGGTGGTCGCCGTTGCCAGCCATGATACCGCCAGCGCGGTTATCGCCTCGCCGTTAAACGGTTCACGCGCCGCTTATCTCTCTTCTGGCACCTGGTCATTGATGGGCTTCGAAAGCCAGACGCCATTTACCAATGACACGGCGCTGGCAGCCAACATCACCAATGAAGGCGGGGCGGAAGGTCGCTATCGGGTGCTGAAAAATATTATGGGCTTATGGCTGCTTCAGCGAGTGCTTCAGGAACGGCAAATCAACGATCTCCCGGCGCTTATCGCCGCGACACAGGCACTTCCGGCCTGTCGCTTCATCATCAATCCCAATGACGATCGCTTTATTAATCCTGAAGCGATGTGCAGCGAAATTCAGGCTGCGTGTCGGGAAACGGCGCAACCGATCCCGGAAAGTGATGCTGAACTGGCGCGCTGTATTTTCGACAGTCTGGCGCTGCTGTATGCCGATGTGTTGCATGAGCTGGCGCAGCTGCGCGGTGAAGATTTCTCGCAACTGCATATTGTCGGCGGCGGCTGCCAGAACACGCTGCTCAACCAGCTATGCGCCGATGCCTGCGGTATTCGGGTGATCGCCGGGCCTGTTGAAGCCTCAACGCTCGGCAATATCGGCATCCAGTTAATGACGCTGGATGAACTCAACAATGTGGATGATTTCCGTCAGGTCGTCAGCACCACCGCGAATCTGACCACCTTTACCCCTAATCCTGACAGTGAAATTGCGCACTACGTGGCGCGGATTCACTCTACACGAAAGACAAAGGAGCTTTGCGCATGACCACTCAACTGGAACAGGCCTGGGAGCTGGCGAAACAGCGTTTCGCGGCGGTGGGGATTGATGTCGAGGAGGCGCTGCGCCAACTTGATCGTTTACCCGTTTCAATGCACTGCTGGCAGGGCGATGATGTTTCCGGTTTTGAAAACCCGGAAGGTTCATTGACCGGTGGGATTCAGGCAACTGGTAATTATCCGGGCAAAGCGCGTAATGCCAGTGAGCTACGTGCCGATCTGGAACAGGCTATGCGGCTGATTCCGGGGCCGAAACGGCTTAATTTACATGCCATCTATCTGGAATTAGACACGCCAGTCTCGCGCGATCAGATCAAACCAGAGCACTTCAAAAACTGGGTTGAATGGGCGAAAGCCAATCAGCTCGGTCTGGATTTTAACCCCTCCTGTTTCTCGCATCCGCTAAGCGCCGATGGCTTTACGCTTTCCCATGCCGACGACAGCATTCGCCAGTTCTGGATTGATCACTGCAAAGCCAGCCGTCGCGTTTCGGCCTATTTTGGCGAGCAACTCGGCACACCATCGGTGATGAACATCTGGATCCCGGATGGTATGAAAGATATCACCGTTGACCGTCTCGCCCCGCGTCAGCGTCTGCTGGCAGCACTGGATGAGGTGATCAGCGAGAAGCTAAACCCTGCGCACCATATCGACGCCGTTGAGAGCAAATTGTTTGGCATTGGCGCAGAGAGCTACACGGTTGGCTCCAATGAGTTTTACATGGGGTATGCCACCAGCCGCCAGACTGCGCTGTGCCTGGACGCCGGGCACTTCCACCCGACTGAAGTGATTTCCGACAAGATTTCCGCCGCCATGCTGTATGTGCCGCAGTTGCTGCTGCACGTCAGCCGTCCGGTTCGCTGGGACAGCGATCACGTAGTGCTGCTGGATGATGAAACCCAGGCAATTGCCAGTGAGATTGTGCGTCACGATCTGTTTAACCGGGTGCATATCGGCCTTGACTTCTTCGATGCCTCTATCAACCGCATTGCCGCGTGGGTCATTGGTACACGCAATATGAAAAAAGCCCTGCTGCGTGCGTTGCTGGAACCTACCGCTGAGCTGCGCAAGCTGGAAGCGGCGGGCGATTACACTGCGCGTCTGGCACTGCTGGAAGAGCAGAAATCGTTGCCGTGGCAGGCAGTCTGGGAAATGTATTGTCAGCGTCACGATACCCCAGCAGGTAGCGAATGGCTGGAGAGCGTGCGGGCTTATGAAAAAGAAATTTTGAGCCAGCGTGGGTAAACACTGCCGGATGCGGCGCGAGCGCCTTATCCGGCCTACGGGTCGAATGTCCATGCGGGCTGTCACCCTCACCCCGGCCCTCTCCCTGAAAGGGCGAGGGAGAAAAACATAGCCTCGTGCGGCAACGGAGCTGAACACCGCTCCGGACAGTCCCCTCGCCCCTACGGGGAGAGGGTTAGGGTGAGGGGAACAAGCCGCACCATGTCTAAACAAGGCAACCTAATTTACAGGAACACAGAACATGCAAAACATTACCCAGTCCTGGTTTGTCCAGGGAATGATCAAAGCCACCACCGATGCCTGGCTGAAAGGCTGGGACGAGCGCAACGGCGGCAACCTGACGCTGCGCCTGGATGACGCCGATATCGCGCCTTATAAAGACAACTTCCATGCACAACCGCGCTATATCCCGCTCAGCCAGCCCATGCCTTTACTGGCAAATACACCGTTTATTGTCACCGGCTCCGGCAAATTCTTCCGTAACGTCCAGCTTGATCCTGCAGCTAACTTAGGCGTCGTAAAAGTCGACAGCGACGGCGCGGGCTACCATATTCTCTGGGGGTTAACCAACGAAGCCGTTCCAACTTCTGAACTTCCGGCTCACTTTCTCTCCCACTGCGAGCGCATTAAAGCCACCAACGGTAAAGATCGGGTGATCATGCACTGCCACGCCACCAACCTGATCGCCCTCACCTATGTACTGGAAAACGACACCGCGGTCTTTACTCGCCAACTGTGGGAAGGCAGCACCGAGTGTCTGGTAGTGTTCCCGGATGGCGTTGGCATTTTGCCGTGGATGGTGCCCGGCACGGACGAAATCGGCCAGGCGACCGCACAAGAGATGCAAAAACATTCGCTGGTGTTGTGGCCCTTCCACGGCGTCTTCGGCAGCGGGTCGACGTTGGATGAAACATTCGGTTTAATCGACACCGCAGAAAAATCAGCACAAGTATTAGTGAAGGTTTATTCGATGGGCGGCATGAAACAGACCATCAGCCGTGAAGAGTTGATAGCGCTCGGCAAGCGCTTCGGCGTTACACCACTAGCTAGTGCGCTGGCGCTGTAAGGAGCAAACATGATCCGCAAAGCCTTTGTCATGCAGGTTAACCCCGACGCCCACGAAGAGTATCAGCGTCGGCATAACCCCATCTGGCCGGAACTGGAAGCAGTGTTGAAATCTCACGGTGCGCATAACTACGCCATTTACCTCGACAAAGCGCGTAATCTGCTGTTTGCCACGGTAGAGATTGAATCTGAAGAACGGTGGAATGCGGTAGCCAGCACTGATGTTTGCCAACGTTGGTGGAAATATATGACCGATGTTATGCCCGCTAACCCGGATAACAGCCCGGTGAGTAGCGAGCTGCAAGAAGTGTTTTACCTGCCGTAATTGCCCAATGTGCCAGAGATGCCTCCGGCACAATATTTTAAATTTCGATTTGAAAAATTAAACATATTACATCTCCCGGTAAGTTATATTTCCCTGATACATTGTGAGTAAATCACAAAAATAATGAATAACCCATTAATGATTCATGTGGTTTATTTAAATAACCATTATGTGCATTACTCCGCAAATCTGACCTTTCACTCTGTCTCAAATTGTCATTGTTTACCGACATATCGCCTCTCATCACTTAATCTCTCCACCATTACAATTGATTAAAATATATTTTATGGAGTCCGATTAATGGCAGCTCTTACTGCAAGCTGTATTGACCTGAATATTCAGGGCAATGGCGCTTATTCCGTTCTGAAGCAGTTGGCGACAATAGCGTTACAAAACGGTTTTATCACCGACTCACACCAGTTCCTGCAAACCCTGCTGCTGCGCGAAAAAATGCACTCTACTGGATTTGGTTCCGGTGTCGCCGTGCCGCACGGTAAAAGCGCCTGCGTTAAACAACCGTTCGTATTATTCGCCCGCAAAGCGCAGGCTATTGACTGGAAAGCCAGCGATGGCGAAGACGTCAATTGCTGGATCTGCCTCGGCGTGCCGCAAAGCGGCGAAGAGGATCAGGTCAAAATCATCGGCACACTGTGTCGCAAAATTATTCACAAGGAATTTATTCATCAACTGCAACAGGGCGATACCGACCAGGTGCTTGCCTTGTTAAATCAAACCCTCAGCTCATAAGGAAGTGGCGATGGAGTCATCCTTACGTATTGTCGCGATCACCAACTGCCCCGCCGGGATCGCTCACACCTACATGGTGGCGGAAGCCCTGGAACAGAAAGCCCGTTCTCTCGGTCATACCATTAAAGTTGAAACTCAAGGATCAAGCGGCGTCGAAAACCGCTTATCCAGCGAAGAGATTGCCGCTGCCGATTACGTCATTCTCGCTACCGGGCGTGGCCTGAGCGGTGACGATCGCGCGCGGTTTGCCGGGAAGAAGGTTTATGAGATTGCCATCTCCCAGGCGCTGAAAAATATCGATCAGATTTTCAGTGAATTACCAACAAACTCGCATCTTTTTGCTGCAGATAGCGGCGTGAAGCTTGGCAAACAGGAAGTGCAAAGCGGCAGCGTGATGAGCCACCTGATGGCGGGCGTCTCTGCGGCGCTGCCGTTTGTCATCGGCGGCGGTATTCTGGTGGCGCTTGCCAACATGCTGGTGCAGTTCGGTTTGCCATATACCGATATGTCGAAAGGTGCGCCGTCGTTTACCTGGGTAGTTGAATCCATCGGTTACCTCGGCTTCACCTTTATGATCCCCATCATGGGCGCTTATATTGCCTCGTCGATTGCCGATAAACCGGCTTTCGCTCCGGCGTTTCTGGTTTGCTATCTGGCGAACGACAAAGCGCTGCTCGGCACCCAGTCGGGTGCGGGATTCCTCGGCGCGGTGGTGCTGGGGCTGGCGATTGGCTATTTCGTCTTCTGGTTCCGCAAAGTGCGCCTTGGCAAAGCATTACAACCGCTGCTCGGTTCAATGCTGATCCCGTTCGTTACTCTGCTGGTTTTCGGCGTGCTCACTTACTACGTTATCGGGCCGGTGATGTCCGACCTCATGGGCGGGCTGCTCCACTTCCTGAATACCATTCCTCCATCAATGAAGTTTGCGGCAGCGTTTCTGGTCGGTGCGATGCTGGCGTTCGATATGGGCGGCCCCATCAATAAAACCGCCTGGTTCTTCTGCTTCTCACTGCTGGAAAAACACATTTATGACTGGTACGCCATCGTCGGCGTTGTCGCGTTGATGCCGCCCGTTGCGGCGGGTCTTGCGACGTTCATTGCGCCCAAACTGTTTACCCGACAGGAAAAAGAGGCTGCCAGTAGTGCCATTGTGGTCGGTGCCACAGTCGCAACCGAACCGGCTATACCTTACGCTCTGGCAGCTCCGTTGCCGATGATTACCGCCAATACGCTGGCGGGTGGCATTACCGGCGTGCTGGTGATCGCTTTCGGAATCAAACGTCTGGCACCTGGTTTGGGTATCTTTGACCCGCTGATCGGCCTGATGTCGCCGGTGGGTTCGTTTTATCTGGTGCTGGCGATTGGCCTCGCGCTGAACATTTCATTCATTATCGTCCTGAAAGGATTGTGGTTACGCCGCAAAGCGAAAGCCGCGCAACAGGAGCTTGTCCATGAACATTGAGTTACTGCAACAGTTGTGCGAAGCCAGCGCCGTCAGCGGCGATGAACAGGAAGTTCGCGACATTCTGATAAACACGCTGGAACCTTGCGTTAATGAAATCACCTTTGATGGTCTGGGCAGCTTTGTTGCCCGTAAGGGGAATAAAGGTCCAAAAGTTGCCGTTGTCGGGCATATGGATGAAGTCGGCTTTATGGTCACCCACATCGACGAGAGCGGTTTTCTGCGCTTCACCACCATTGGCGGCTGGTGGAATCAGTCGATGCTCAACCACCGGGTAACCATACGCACACACAAGGGATTTAAAATCCCTGGTGTGATTGGTTCCGTCGCGCCTCATGCGTTAACGGAAAAGCAAAAGCAACAACCGCTGTCATTTGATGAGATGTTCATTGATATTGGCGCGAACAGTCGCGAAGAAGCGGAAAAGCGCGGCGTTGAAATTGGCGATTTTATTAGCCCGGAAGCCAATTTTGCCTGCTGGGGCGAAGATAAAGTAGTCGGAAAGGCGCTGGATAACCGCATCGGCTGCGCGATGATGGCGGAGCTACTACAGACAGTAAATAACCCAGAAATTACGCTGTACGGCGTTGGCAGTGTGGAAGAAGAAGTTGGGCTACGCGGGGCACAAACCTCGGCGGAACACATTAAACCGGATGTGGTGATTGTGCTGGATACCGCTGTCGCAGGTGATGTTCCGGGCATTGATAACATTAAATACCCGCTGAAACTGGGCCAGGGGCCGGGGCTGATGCTGTTTGACAAGCGCTACTTCCCCAACCAGAAACTGGTAGCAGTGTTAAAAAACTGTGCCGCACATAACGATTTACCGCTGCAATTTTCCACCATGAAAACCGGAGCGACGGATGGCGGGCGCTACAACGTGATGGGCGGCGGGCGTCCGGTTGTCGCGCTGTGTCTGCCAACTCGTTATCTGCACGCTAACAGCGGCATGATTTCAAAAGCCGATTACGATGCTCTGCTCACGCTGATACGGGATTTTCTGACGACCTTAACTGCGGAGAAAGTCAACGCGTTTAGCCAGTTCCGTCAGGTGGATTAATGCTAAACGAACGCCAGTTAAAGATTGTCGATCTGCTGGAGCAACAGCCGCGCACGCCTGGAGAGCTGGCGCAACAGACTGGCGTTTCAGGCAGGACCATCCTGCGTGATATTGACTATCTCAACTTCACCCTTAACGGCAAAGCCCGCATTTTCGCCAGTGGTAGTGCGGGCTATCAGCTGGAAATCTTCGAGCGCCGCAGCTTTTTTCAGTTGCTGCAAAAGCACGATAACGACGATCGGCTGCTGGCGCTATTATTACTAAATACCTTTACTCCCCGTGCGCAACTCGCCTCGGCGCTTAATTTGCCAGAAACGTGGGTAGCAGAACGTCTGCCCCGGTTAAAACAGCGTTATGAACGCACTTGTTGCCTGGCCAGTCGCCCCGGTTTGGGCCATTTCATTGATGAAACAGAAGAGAAGCGCGTTATCTTGCTGGCGAACTTGCTACGCAAAGATCCGTTTTTAATTCCGCTGGCGGGCATAACACGAGACAACCTTCAGCATTTATCCACGGCCTGCGACAACCAACACCGCTGGCCGCTGATGCAGGGTGATTATCTCTCCAGCCTGATTCTGGCGATTTACGCCCTGCGTAATCAGCTTACTGACATATGGCCGCAATATCCCGGTAACGAGATAAAACAAATCGTTGAACAGTGCGGCCTGTTTCTCGGTGATAACGCTGTAAGAACCCTGACGGGTTTGATAGAGAAACAGCATCAGCAAGCGCAGGTAATTTCAGCCGATCATGTGCTGGGGTTGCTGCAAAGGGTGCCAGGCATCGCGTCATTGAATATTATTGATACGCAGTTGGTTGAGAATATTACCGGGCATTTATTACGTTGCCTTGCCGCACCGGTGTGGATTGCTGAGCACCGCCAAAGCAGCATGAATAACCTGAAAGCCGCCTGGCCTGCGGCCTTTGATATGAGTCTGCACTTTATTACGCTACTGCGTGAACAGCTCGATATTCCCCTTTTCGACAGCGATCTGATCGGTTTGTATTTTGCCTGTGCGCTGGAACGGCATCAAAACGAACGCCAGCCGATCATTTTGCTCTCGGACCAGAACGCGATTGCCACTATTAATCAGCTCGCCATTGAGCGCGATGTTTTACATTGTCGGGTGATTATTGCCCGTAGCTTAAGCGAACTTGTTGCCATTCGCGAAGAGATTGAGCCGTTATTGATCATTAACAACAGCCATTATTTACTGGATGACGCGGTAAATAATTACATCACCGTAAAAAATATCATTACGGCTGCCGGTATCGAACAAATAAAACATTTTCTGGCGACGGCATTTATTCGCCAACAGCCGGAGCGTTTTTTCTCTGCCCCCGGAAGTTTTCATTATTCGAATGTACGCGGTGAAAGCTGGCAACATATTACCCGGCAAATTTGTGCGCAATTAGTGGCACAACACCATATTACCGCCGATGAAGCACAACGCATCATCGCCCGCGAAGGCGAAGGTGAAAACCTGATTGTTAATCGCCTCGCCATCCCACATTGCTGGAGCGAACAGGAGCGACGTTTTCGTGGATTTTTTATTACCCTCGCCCAACCAGTTGAGGTGAATAACGAAGTCATTAACCATGTCTTGATCGCCTGCGCCGCCGCCGATGCGCGTCATGAGCTAAAAATATTTAGCTATCTGGCAAGCGTATTGTGTCAGCATCCGGCAGAGGTTATTGCCGGGTTAACAGGATATGAGGCATTTATGGAGTTACTTCACAAGGGGTGAACTGTGTCGGATGCGCCGCATCCGACACTGCATTTATCATCAAAAACGTTTAACGCAGGCTATTATAGTCATCAACCATTTCGTTGTACTCGCGTAATGCTCTCGGGAAAGAGTCGTCGACCATCCAGCTTGAGTTTGCGTCCTGCAGTTGCTCTTTATCCCAGTCAGAGTACGGGACTTTATCTCTGACGCGGCGAACGTATTTTTTAGCCTCGAGTTGATACTGGCCTGCCGAATTAATAAACGAGAAATTCATGCCGCCTTTATCCGCTTCTTTGGCCTGCGCCACCAGCGTTTCCAGTTCAGACACTTTCTTCATTGCCGCTTCTGCATCAAACTTATCTTGCGATATCAGGTTATTAATTTGTTTCGCTGAAATCATGACTGCCAGAGAGTAATAGTGGAATGTTTTCCCTTCTCTTTCTTCAATATTTTTCAGTTCCGCAAGCTGGCGCTTATCGTTAATTTCCTGAATCGCCGCATGATAAGATTCTGCTACAGCTTCAAAGGCTTCCAGATTTTTTAAGAATGTCTGGTGCAGCGTTTTCCCTTTCGCAAACGCATCGTCTTTATAATTTTCCTGGGTGTAATATTTATCCATTTCGTTAATGGTATTACCCAACGCCACGGCAGCATCGATATAACTCACCGCCACGCCATCAATAGGTTGCAGCGCAGGCGTTAACGCCACAGCACTTTTTACGCCTTTTTCACACTCAGCGAGGTTGGATTCACTAATGCCGTAGATGCCATAAACAGTACGCTCTTCACCGGTAGGCCCCTGTTTAAAATCTTTCAGCCAGTCAGCATAACGCGCCAGACTGCTCTGTACAGGGATCTGTAACTTGTTATAGCACTTGATATAGACATCCATTTTTTCGTCGAAAACCGCTTGTTCATCGACCACCGGTTGCGCAGGTGTTTCAGGTTTAGCTTCTGCTTTTGCAACGGGAGCTTCAGGAGCTGGTGCGGCAGGTTGACTATTGGCAGGCGGGGGCGTTTCTGTTTCGGCTTTTTTATCATCACAACCCGTCAGACCGAGGGCCATGATGGCGACTATAATAGCGGAAGATAATAAATTCCTTTTCATTTAATTGCCTTATAAATATATAGATAAGAGAGTGAACATAATAAATGAAAAAAGAAAACGCCACTACACGCGTTTTATTTATAAATAAAATAATAAAATTCACGAAATGAATAAGTCCTGCAATTTAATATATATCGCAGGACTTATTTTAATTAATTGCTCAAACGCTGCGGATGGGTATAAACCGTTGCCCGACCCGGCTTACAAAAACCCACCAGCGTCAGATTACAACGCTCAGCCACTTCTACAGCAAGCGTGGTCGCGGCAGACACCGCAAACAAAATCTCTACGCCGCACATCGCCGACTTTTGCACCATTTCATAACTGGCACGACTGGAAACCAGTACCGCACCTTGCTGCCAGCTTTCCCCTTCTTGTGACCGGCGGCCTAACAGTTTGTCCAGCGCCACATGGCGACCCACGTCTTCATGCCCGCCGACCAGTTCGCCAGATGGCAACATCCAGGCAGCGGCGTGAGTACAACCAGTCAGTTGCCCCACTGGCTGAAAATCGTTGAGATGACGTAATGCATCATCCAGTTTGTTGAGATCAAACGTCTGGGTGAACGGTAGCGGCTGCACCGGTTTTCCGATGTCATTAAGTTGCTCCACGCCGCATACGCCACAGCCCGTACGTCCCGCCAGCGCCCGGCGGCGCTCCTTCAACCCCATAAAGCGGCGGCTGGAAAGCTCAATTTGTACTTCAAGACCATTACAGGAAGGAACGACATCCATGCCGAAGATATCGCGCGGACTTTCTATTATCCCCTCGGAAAGCGAAAAACCGATCGCAAAGTACTCAAGGTCTTTGGGCGACGCCATCATCACCACATGCGAAATGCCGTTGTAGACCAGCGCAACGGGAACTTCTTCCGCGACCTCATCTAACCGTGGGTGTTGTAAATCATCACGCCGCCATAACTCAATTTGACGAACACCTGTGATATTTGTCACATTTTCGATTTCTTTTTGCTGTGTTTTTTTCACTTTCTCTTAACCAGATAAGAACACACACACCAACATTATGGTATTCTGTTACAAACCCTTCCTGGATGGAGGGAAATTGAGCCAATTCTGGACCTTTGCGGCCCCTTCCGCAAAGAAAAATAACTCCCACTCCCTGCACACGCAGCAAGCGAATGTAAATGGGACGTGACAATGTCGAAACAAGGAGCAATCCATGCAGGTCAGCAGAAGGCAGTTCTTTAAGATCTGCGCTGGCGGTATGGCAGGCACCACGGCAGCGGCACTGGGTTTTGCACCCAGCGTAGCGCTCGCGGAAACCCGGCAGTATAAACTGCTGCGCACCCGCGAAACCCGTAATACCTGCACCTATTGTTCCGTAGGCTGTGGGCTGTTGATGTACAGCCTCGGTGACGGAGCAAAAAACGCCAAAGCATCTATCTTCCATATCGAAGGCGATCCGGATCACCCGGTCAACCGCGGTGCACTTTGTCCGAAAGGCGCTGGCCTGGTGGATTTCATCCACTCCGAAAGCCGTCTGAAGTTTCCGGAATACCGTGCGCCAGGTTCTGATAAATGGCAGCAAATCAGTTGGGAAGAGGCGTTTGATCGCATCGCCAAACTGATGAAAGAAGACCGCGATGCTAACTACATTGCGCAAAACGCCGAAGGCGTGACTGTTAACCGCTGGCTCTCCACCGGGATGCTGTGTGCTTCCGCGTCGAGTAACGAAACCGGCTATTTAACGCAAAAATTCTCCCGCGCGCTGGGTATGCTCGCGGTCGACAACCAGGCGCGTGTCTGACACGGACCAACGGTAGCAAGTCTTGCTCCAACATTTGGTCGCGGTGCGATGACCAACCACTGGGTCGACATCAAGAACGCCAACCTCGTCGTGGTGATGGGCGGTAACGCCGCTGAAGCTCACCCGGTCGGGTTCCGCTGGGCGATGGAAGCCAAAATTCACAACGGCGCGAAGCTGATTGTGATCGATCCTCGCTTTACGCGTACGGCGGCGGTAGCTGACTACTATGCCCCTATTCGTTCCGGTACTGACATTGCTTTCCTGTCAGGCGTATTGCTGTACCTGCTGAACAATGAAAAATTCAACCGCGAATACACCGAAGCCTATACCAACGCCAGCCTGATAGTGCGTGAGGATTACGGCTTTGAAGATGGCCTGTTCACCGGCTACGACGCGGAAAAACGCAAGTACGATAAATCCTCCTGGACTTATGAACTGGACGAAAACGGCTTCGCCAAACGCGATACCACGCTGCAACATCCGCGCTGCGTGTGGAACTTGCTGAAACAGCACGTTTCCCGCTACACGCCAGATGTGGTTGAAAACATCTGTGGTACGCCAAAAGACGCGTTCCTGAAAGTCTGCGAATACATCGCAGAAACCAGTGCTCACGATAAAACTGCCTCGTTCCTGTATGCCCTCGGCTGGACGCAACACTCCGTTGGTGCGCAAAACATTCGTACGATGGCGATGATCCAGCTGCTGCTCGGCAATATGGGGATGGCCGGCGGCGGCGTTAACGCCCTGCGCGGTCACTCCAATATTCAGGGGCTGACGGACCTGGGGCTACTGTCGCAGAGTCTGCCAGGTTACATGACGCTGCCAAGCGAGAAGCAGACCGATCTGCAAACCTACCTTACCGCCAACACGCCAAAACCGCTGCTGGAAGGCCAGGTAAACTACTGGGGCAACTACCCGAAATTCTTCGTCTCTATGATGAAGGCCTTCTTTGGTGATAAAGCGACGGCGGAAAATAGCTGGGGCTTTGACTGGTTGCCGAAGTGGGATAAAGGCTACGACGTCCTGCAGTACTTCGAGATGATGAAAGAGGGCAAGGTCAATGGCTATATCTGCCAGGGCTTTAACCCTGTTGCCTCATTCCCGAACAAAAACAAAGTGATCGGTTGTCTGTCGAAACTGAAGTTCCTCGTCACCATCGACCCACTGAACACTGAAACCTCTAACTTCTGGCAGAACCACGGTGAGCTGAACGAAGTTGACTCGTCGAAGATCCAGACCGAAGTGTTCCGTCTGCCATCGACCTGCTTCGCAGAAGAGAACGGTTCAATCGTTAACTCAGGTCGCTGGTTGCAGTGGCACTGGAAAGGTGCGGACGCCCCGGGGATTGCGCTGACTGATGGCGAGATCCTCTCCGGTATCTTCCTGCGCTTGCGCAAGATGTATGCCGAACAGGGTGGCGCGAACCCGGACCAGGTGCTGAACATGACCTGGAACTACGCCATTCCGCATGAGCCGAAGTCGGAAGAAGTAGCGATGGAGAGCAACGGTAAGGCGCTGGCCGATATTACCGATCCGGCAACCGGTGCGGTTATCGTCAAGAAAGGCCAACAACTTAGCTCGTTCGCCCAATTGCGCGATGACGGTACAACCTCCTGTGGCTGCTGGATTTTCGCCGGTAGCTGGACGCCGGAAGGCAACCAGATGGCGCGTCGTGATAACGCCGATCCGTCTGGCCTCGGTAACACGCTGGGCTGGGCATGGGCATGGCCGCTTAACCGCCGCATTCTGTATAACCGCGCCTCCGCAGATCCGCAGGGTAACCCGTGGGATCCGAAGCGTCAGTTGCTGAAATGGGACGGCACTAAGTGGACCGGCTGGGATATTCCGGACTACAGCGCAGCGCCTCCGGGTAGCGGCGTCGGGCCGTTTATCATGCAGCAGGAAGGCATGGGGCGTCTGTTTGCCCTCGATAAGATGGCGGAAGGTCCGTTCCCGGAACACTACGAGCCGTTTGAAACGCCGCTGGGAACTAACCCGCTGCATCCAAACGTTATCTCGAACCCGGCTGCACGTATCTTTAAAGACGACGCCGAAGCATTGGGTAAAGCCGATAAGTTCCCGTATGTCGGAACCACCTATCGTCTGACCGAGCACTTCCACTACTGGACCAAACACGCGCTGTTGAACGCGATTTTGCAACCAGAGCAGTTTGTGGAAATCGGGGAGTCGCTGGCGAATAAACTTGGCATTGCCCAGGGCGATACCGTGAAAGTCTCCTCCAACCGTGGCTATATCAAAGCCAAAGCGGTGGTGACCAAACGTATTCGTACGCTGAAAGCGAACGGCAAAGATATCGATACCATCGGTATTCCGATTCACTGGGGTTATGAAGGCGTAGCTAAAAAAGGCTTTATTGCCAATACGTTAACGCCATTCGTTGGTGATGCGAACACGCAGACGCCGGAGTTTAAGTCCTTCCTTGTGAATGTGGAAAAGGTGTAACGGAGACGACATATGGCTTATCAATCTCAAGATATCATTCGTCGTTCCGCGACTAACGGTCTGACCCCCGCGCCTCAGGCGCGGGACTTCCAGGAAGAAGTGGCGAAACTCATCGACGTCACCACCTGTATCGGCTGTAAAGCCTGTCAGGTGGCGTGTTCAGAGTGGAACGACATTCGCGATACCGTCGGCAATAACATTGGGGTGTACGACAACCCCAATGATTTAAGCGCCAAATCGTGGACGGTAATGCGCTTCTCGGAAGTGGAGCAGAACGACAAACTGGAATGGCTGATCCGCAAAGACGGCTGTATGCACTGTTCCGATCCAGGCTGCCTGAAAGCGTGCCCGGCGGAAGGTGCAATTATTCAGTATGCCAACGGTATCGTCGACTTCCAGTCCGAGCAGTGCATTGGCTGCGGTTATTGCATTGCGGGCTGTCCGTTCGACATTCCGCGCCTCAACCCGGAAGACAACCGCGTCTACAAATGTACGCTGTGCGTTGACCGCGTGGTGGTTGGGCAAGAACCAGCCTGCGTGAAGACCTGCCCAACGGGCGCGATTCACTTCGGTACGAAAGAGTCGATGAAAACGCTGGCGAGCGAGCGCGTTGCTGAGCTGAAAACCCGCGGTTACGACAATGCGGGTCTGTACGATCCGGCAGGCGTCGGTGGTACACACGTCATGTACGTGCTGCACCATGCTGACAAGCCAAATCTGTATCATGGCTTGCCGGAGAACCCGGAAATCAGCGAAACCGTGAAATTCTGGAAAGGCATCTGGAAACCGCTCGCGGCTGTTGGCTTTGCGGCTACCTTTGCGGCCAGTATCTTCCACTACGTGGGTGTCGGTCCGAACCGTGCGGATGAGGAAGAGAATAATCTGCACGAAGAGAAAGACGAGGAGCGCAAATGAAACGACGTGACACCATCGTGCGCTACACCGCGCCGGAACGTATCAACCACTGGATCACCGCCTTCTGCTTCATCCTGGCGGCGGTGAGCGGGCTGGGCTTTTTGTTCCCGTCCTTCAACTGGTTGATGCAAATCATGGGCACACCGCAGCTGGCGCGAATTCTGCACCCGTTTGTCGGCGTGGTTATGTTTGCCTCGTTCATCATCATGTTTTTCCGTTACTGGCATCACAACCTAATCAATCGGGATGATATCTTTTGGGCGAAGAATATTCGTAAGATCGTCGTCAACGAGGAAGTAGGTGACACCGGGCGTTATAACTTCGGTCAGAAATGCGTTTTCTGGGCGGCGATTATTTTCCTGGTTCTGCTGCTGGTGAGCGGCGTGATTATCTGGCGTCCTTATTTTGCGCCTGCTTTCTCAATCCCGGTGATCCGATTCGCGTTAATGCTGCATTCATTTGCCGCAGTGGCGTTAATTGTGGTTATCATGGTGCATATCTACGCCGCCCTTTGGGTGAAAGGCACGATTACCGCCATGGTGGAAGGATGGGTTACCAGCGCCTGGGCGAAGAAACATCACCCGCGCTGGTACCGTGAGGTCCGCAAGACAACGGAAAAGAAAGCTGAATGAGTATTCGCATAATCCCGCAAGATGAGCTGGGTTCGAGCGAGAAACGTACGGCGGATATGATTCCGCCGTTATTGTTCCCTCGGCTCAAGAATTTATACAACCGCCGCGCCGAGCGTCTGCGCGAGCTGGCAGAAAATAATCCGCTGGGTGATTACCTGCGCTTTGCTGCGCTTATCGCCCACGCCCAGGAAGTGGTGCTGTACGACCATCCGCTGGAGATGGATCTGACCGCGCGCATTAAAGAAGCCAGCGCACAGGGCAAGCCCCCGCTGGATATTCACGTTCTGCCGCGTGATAAGCACTGGCAAAAGCTGCTGATGGCGCTGATTGCTGAGCTGAAACCTGAAATGAGCGGCCCGGCGCTGGCAGTGATTGAGAATCTGGAGAAGGCATCAACTCAGGAGCTGGAAGATATGGCCAGCGCACTGTTTGCCTCTGATTTCTCATCCGTCAGCAGCGATAAAGCGCCGTTTATCTGGGCTGCACTGTCGCTCTACTGGGCGCAGATGGCCAATCTGATCCCCGGCAAAGCCCGCGCTGAATACGGCGAGCAACGTCAATATTGCCCGGTTTGTGGTTCTATGCCGGTGTCCAGCATGGTGCAAATTGGCACCACTCAGGGTCTGCGTTACCTGCACTGCAACCTGTGTGAAACCGAATGGCACGTAGTGCGCGTAAAATGCAGCAACTGCGAGCAGAGCGGCAAACTGCATTACTGGTCGCTGGATGACGAACAGGCCGCGATTAAAGCCGAAAGCTGCGATGACTGTGGCACTTACCTGAAGATTCTTTATCAGGAAAAAGAACCGAAAGTTGAAGCCGTGGCAGATGACCTCGCTTCTCTGGTACTGGACGCGCGAATGGAGCAAGAAGGCTATGCCCGCAGTTCCATCAACCCGTTCCTGTTTCCGGGTGAAGGGGAGTAATCTCTGACGTTTTCCGGGTGGCGCTGGTCGCCCGGATTACAGCTCATAGGGTGTGACGACACCATCTCTCGTATTCCGCGTTACCCATTCAAGATCATGCCGCAATTGTCTGTTTGCCTCGTTCTTCCCTCCAACACATCGATAAGGTTATGGGTATGTCACTGATGACAAGCGTATGATTGCCTGATGCGCTGCGCTTATCAGCCCTACCAATAAACTTCAATATATTGAATTTGCATGACTTTGTAGGCCGGATAAGGCGTTCACACCGCATCCGGCATGAACAACGCGCACGTTGTCAGCAATCTGATTGACATCATTTTTTCCCATTACCATTCCTCGCGCAGCTTACGCTGATATTCGACACCATCTTCCTCACACCCTTGCCAGATGCCAGGAACACTGGTTCTTGCTGTTTGCGATTGATTTATCAGGTATTGATCTACCGCTTCCCTTAATAGGTCCGCACGAGGAAGATTACGCTGCACCTCGAGATCATCAAGTTGCTTAATCACCTCATTCGATAAATCGAGTAAAATTCTGCCCATATCTATACCTACCAGAGAGTTCATAAATATCTCGCCAATATCATTTTTGAATCTATGGAGAGAAAAGTACCCTTGTCGAATCTTTAAAGAAAGCTCATTTACGAATCATTTTTTATTTTTGCGAGGCGTTTTCCAGATATGATGTAACAGTTGCAGTTATTATAAGTTCAAGTAAAACAACCTTGTATTAATACCAGAATAAGGGCATCTGGTTTTTTATATTCAAGAATAAAAAAATTTTTGTCATTCCTTATGATCCTTACACTGATCATAAACACCTACTGTCTTACCCCTTTGCCTGCCTCTCTTTGCTTTACGCACCGGAAATTGCTGCCGCTCCAGATATTGCTCAACCGCTTCGCGTAAAATTGCAGATCGTGAAACCTTACGCCAGCCCCGAAGCTTGTTCAGCCGTTTAATTGCCTCTTCTGATAAATGAAGAAAAACCGTATTCATCGCCATTACCACCACCTTACATATATTACTCATTAATGTATGTGCGAAAATTACGCCGGAAAATCATTTAAAAAAAGCGGATTTTTGCATGTTGTTTTGTTTTTGCGAGGTGTTTTCCAGAAATAATAAGAGTGTTGCAGTTGTTTCATTTATTACTCAAAAATGGTTTAGTTATCGCCCAGGATGAGTTATGGATGCTATGAATATATTATATTCAGGGATGTTTATTTTTTGATTGGATCTTTATTTGCATAATCTGAATGGTGTACCCGAAAAATGTCAGCATCCTAACAGCACCCGGATTTAAGGTGAAATTAATCATCCATCACAGACCGGTCAGTACTGCCACCAACCGGTCTTTACTTGCTCATCGTTATAATTTTGTTGGTAACAGTTCGGGAAACAAGGAATTCCTTCCGGAACCCCCCGGTATCATCCGATAGCATTGACGTCAATCATCAGCGCGACGATGAGTTTTTTTAATCGCATCATAGGGTGGCGACGTTCAGCACGATTACGGGTCATAGCAAAACTCCTGGGCAGGCGACCACTATGCCGCTTTCACAGGAGTTCTGAATGCTAGTGCTTTCTGTATGGCATAACCATGCCTCTAACGGTTAAGTGCTTGCAGCACATGTTGCGGATCATTGGCAATCGCTCGCAGCAAAGCCTTTGCAGGCCCGGTCGGTGAACGTCGCCCCTGCTCCCAGTTACGCAACGTGTCTACGCTTACAGAAATAAGATCGGCAAATTTAGATTGTGACAACCCTGAAGCGCGGCGTATTTCTTTGATTTTCATAGCATCAACTTCAAAAGTCCGCGAAGGCTGTCGCGTTCCTTCAATAATTTCATTCATCTGGGCCATGCTGTGAGTCAACCGCTCAAAAAGTGCCTTATCCATTTACCACCTCGTATTTAACAACCGGAGCATTGCTTTTTCCTGGGGAGACAGATCATCTTTAATACCCTTACGATAAATAAGCAGTAATCTGATCTCATAATGTTTAACCTGATGAAAATAAATAACCCTGACACCAGCACGTTTCCCCTTTCCTCCTGAAACCCATCGAACCTTTCTTAACCCACCAGTTTCAGGTATTACCTCACCATAGTCAGGATTCAAGGCCAGGAAAAACTGAAAACGACTGAATTCATCGTCGGTCAGCAGTTTTTGAACATCTTCAGTAAAAATTTCCGTTTCGATGAAGAGCATAATTATACGCCATTGGCTTAGAGTAACAATCCTTTTTGTACGTCATTGACGTACCCTTGAAACCACTAGCTTACTGATAGTGCTCCAGCAAAACCACGTCTCTGCCGGGTTTGTCTTTAGATTTGCGAGGCGCTTTCCAGATTTTTCACGCCCGTGAATTTCCCTGTATCCATCCAGCAAAAACGGGTGTATAAGACTGTACATTCATACAGCAAAATAAGTTCTACTATGGCACTGGAAAAAGGAATTGCAGAGTTAGTCGAAAAGTTTATCGCTGCGGGTCGCCCCTCATCGCGTCAACAAAGTATTGCGCAGCGCAGGGAGGGCTATATCGCCAGCGCTGTCCTTGCGGGTGAGACAGAAACGCGGGTAGATATTCAGACTATCGAACTTGAAGGGATGACCTTACGAATAGTGTCGCCGCTGAATGCCCCGACATTACTCCCGACGATAATTTATTACTACGGTGGCTGTTTTGTTAGCGGCGGGTTCGCAACTCACGACAACCAGCTGCGCCAGTTAGCCTATTACGGGCAATGTCGGGTTATTGCCGTCCAGTATCGGCTGGCACCGGAACATACTTTCCCCGCCGCCCATGATGATGCGCAACGAGGTGCAGAAATAGTCTGGCAACACGCCGAACGACTCGGCGTTGATAAACAACGTATAACTCTTGCCGGTGACAGTGCGGGCGGACATCTGGCGCTGGTAACTGCTTTGCGATTAAAGCGTGCTGGCGAGTGGCAACCGGCACAACTCATCTTAATTTATCCTATGCTTGATGCGACTGCGCATTTCGAAAGCTACATACGCAATGGTCACGATTACATCATCACACGCGACACTTTACTGAGCGGCTTTGAGATGTATCTGCCAGGCATTGAACGCAGGCATCCTGAAGCCAGCCCTCTTTGGCGCGATGATTTCAATGGCTTGCCACCTGTACATATCATTACCGCTGAATACGACCCACTTTGCGATGAAGGTGAAGCGTTGTATCACCGCATGACAGGGCAAGGAGTGCAATGCACCTGCCAACGCTACCTTGGCGTTATCCACGGATTTTTTCAGTTAGGTGGTATCAGCGAGGCCGCGCGATCGGCACTACGGGATGTTGCCTGGAGAGCGGGAAGGTAACTTCGGACCTGGGCCCTGAAAAGGTTTTCAGATTGAAAACCTTTTCAGTCAAGTAAAACGCCCCTACTCTTCTTCGTTCCCGCCCTCTTCATACGGGCCAAATGGCTTCGCGGGCAGAACGATATACGTGCCTTCAAACACTGCACCCGGCGTCTCGTCGCCAAAGATTTCAACTTGCATCTGCACCCGTGCTTTTCGTCCGCGCGCCAGACGGTCGAGATCGCCGCTTAAGGCACCAAGGTCGGCTACCGCATGAGGTTTACCGCTAATCGGCTTGCTGTAGCGGATATGCGCATCCGCCAGAATAATCGTTCCGCCGAGATGGCGTTCGCGCAGCATCAGCCAGATAAGCCCCCAACCGGTGAGCGTCGCCAGCGAGAATAAACTCCCGGCAAACAGCGTATGGTGCGGATTCTGATTGCCGGTTTCCGGCATGGTGGTGATAAATTTTTGCCCGGTATATTGTTGAATACGCACGCCCATTTTTTCACTAAGCGGGATATGTTCGTACCACGCCTGTTGCAGCTGCGCGCACCAGTCGCCGCGATGCAAAATATCATCCAGAGTGGCGACGGGCTTAATCATCAAAAAATGGCGAATCGGCGTGGTGGTTGGCGTGGTGATTTCTCCCTGATTAACAAACCCCAGCTTGGCGAAAAACTCCACCGCGTCTTCACGGGCGCTACAGGTCACGCGCTTAACGCCTTCCTGACGCGCCACCGACTCCAGGGTCATCGCCATCAGCGTTCCTAACCCTTTGTCCTGCACGTCCGGGTGAACGGCCATAAAGCGAATGGACGCTTCATTGTCGGCATTAATATACAGTCGGCCTACCGCCACCAGATTACCCTGCTCGTCGACGACCATCTGGTGATGCGCCATCGCATCCCACGCGTCGCGTTCCGAACCTTTTGGTTGATGCAGGGGCTTACGCAACATTTCCCAGCGAAACTGATAGTAACGCTCTAATTCTTCTTCTGTTTGTGGAACCCGAAGGTGATACATAGCGATACTCTCTCTTGTTTCCCGTGACAACCCTGGAAGCTGGCTCATACCTGCAACCAGAATGTCACGGGGCCATCATTGACCAGCGATACCTGCATATCGGCAGCGAAGCGTCCTGTTTGCGTGTTCATCTCTTGCTGGCGGCAGCGTTCGACGAAATAGTCATATAACGCCTCTGCGCGATCCGGTGATGCGCCTTTGGAGAAACTTGGGCGCATCCCTCGTTCGGTATCTGCGGCGAGGGTAAACTGGGAAACCACCAGTACACTGCCGCCCGCCTGTTGCACGTTGAGATTCATCTTGCCTTCGGCATCGCTAAAGATGCGGTAGCCGAGCACACGCTCGCACAGACGGTTTGCTTTCTGTTCGTCGTCATCCTTTTCGACACCCAATAACACCAAAAGTCCCGCGCCAATTTCGCCCGTCACTTCTCCCTCCACGGTGACGCTGGCACGGGTTACGCGTTGAATTAATGCAATCATGGTTCGTCGTCTTCTTCTTGTTCAGCTGCTTGTTTTAGTTTGCGGTATTCCCCGAGAGTGACAGTAATTTCCGCGCCAAGCAAGACGATACACCATGTCCAGTAGACCCAAACAAAGAGAATGGGGATCACCGCCAGCACACCGTAAATGAGCTGATATGACGGGAACATGGTGATATAAAGCGCGAAACCTTTCTTTCCTGCTTCGAACAGGAGCGCGGCGACAAACGCGCCGACAATCGCGTCGCGGTTAGGTACGCGGATGGTAGGAACAATGCTGTACAGCAACCAGAAGGAGATCCACGACAACAGCAGCGGAAAAATACGCAGCACGTTGTCGATGACAGTATTGAGATCGCTCGCCCAGCGCAGGGAGAGCAAATAGGAACTGATCGCCAGACTGGCCCCTGCCAGCAGCGGCCCCAGCGTTAAAATCATCCAGTACACGGCGAACGAGTAAATTTTTGGTCGCGCTCGTTTACTGCGCCAGATGGTATTCAACGCGCTATCGATGGAGTACATCAGCAATAACGCGGTGACGATCAGCCCGCACGCCCCAACGGCGGTCATCTTGTTGGAATTGGCAACAAATTGTTCGATATACCGCTGAATAACATCGCCAGTAGCAGGCAGAAAGTTGGCAAAAATAAAGTGACGTAACTGAATGCTGACGTCGGAAAACATGGGAAAAGCGGCGAAAAGCGCAAAAACAACGGCAACCAGCGGCACTAATGAGAGCAACGACACATAGGCAAGGTTACCTGCCAGGGTTGTCATGTTGTCCTCATCAATGCGTTGCCAGAGTAGTTTTAGCCAGGCCCATAGTGGACGGGTACGGTGCCTGGCTTTGTCCTGAATGGTTTTTAGCATAACACCTTCGCGAAATAGTCCGGGATGGTGGTTTTATCTTTCACCAGAATACTGGTAATGCCCAGCTGATTGGCTCCTTCTATATTATCGGCGTTATCGTCGAAAAAGACCGTATCGCTGGGTGAAAAACCTTCCGCCTGCAAAACATGCTGGTAAATTCGTGCTTCAGGTTTGCGCATCCCCAGATCTTGCGACAGATAGATATGGTCAGCAGCATCACGAATTTCCGGGTATTCTTCCGGCCAGAAGGTGGTATGCAGGCGGTTGGTATTGGAAAGCACCACCACGCGATGCCCCTGCTCACGCAGTTTATGCATGATGGCGATCACTTCCGGGCGCAGCGCAACAAACACCGCCTGCCAGCCGTGAGAGAACTGCTCGTAGCTTAGCGGTAGAGCCATCTCATGACACAGCGCCTCTGCGAACGCTTCGTCGCTAATTTCCCCACGCTCATGCTGATGAAACGCCTCCCCCATATGAAAACTCTTCTTAAGCGATGCCAGCGGAATACGCGTTAAATCGCTCCAGGCTCCCAGCACACGGTTAAAGTCGATATCGACAATCACATTACCTAAATCAAAGATATAGAGCATTTTTGCCTCCTTTCGCGCCACAAGAAATTAACTGTAGCGGGAAAGGATGGGTTTGGCTATGTGGCAAGGTATGAAGCCAGGTTAACGGTCACAAAAATCTACGCGTCTTCCTGGGGAAGAATGATTTCAATTTGGCTGTCTTGTAAGCGTGATTTTAGCGCAGCGGGCGGCAGCTCGTCGGTAAAGAGCGCAGTGACCTGTGCCACGTTACCAATTTCAACCGCCGCCGAAGCATGATACTTAGTGTGATCGGCGACCAGCAGAATATTTCTCGCGTGCGCCATCATCGTTTTCACCACGTTAGCTTCGTTTACATCAAACTCCATCAACGCGCCATCGCTCTCAATCGCCCCAACGCTTGTTACCAGATAATCAGCACGAAAATCAGCCACAAAGGACGCCGCTGAAGGGCCAATGATCCCGCTATTATGAGAGCGCAACGTACCGCCGGGCACCATCACTTCAAAGCGCGGGTTGTGGTAAAGAATATGCGCCACACGCAGGCTGTTGGTGATTATCCGCAAATGATTATGGTTAAGTAACGCCCGGGCAACATGCTCAACAGTCGTACCAATGGTGATAAATATTGTTGAACCATCAGGAATATAGTCTGCCACCGCTTCGGCAATCGCTTTTTTTTCCTCGGTTTGCGAAACCTCACGCTGCTCGAACGCCGTATTAACGACGCTGGAAGCCCGACCCGCGCCACCGTGATGGCGCGTAATCAGGCCTTGCTCGCTTAATTTACGAATATCCCGGCGGACCGTCTGCGTGGAGACATCCAGCAGATTTGCCAGCTCATCAATATTCATATACCCACGCTCGGCGATCAGCATGAGGAGTTGATCGTGCCGCGGGTTACCGGTTAGTTCGGTAAGGCTCATGAAAATTCCTCGAAAAACCATCACCCTGGCATTTTATACAAAAAGTGACAAAAAAGATCGGGTTTGATCACAGTCAGGGATCCCGGCTCGTCCACCGGGACGTGTGCATTTTAACGCCGCTACACCGCTGGCGAAGCGGACTGACTCCGCTAAATCCCCACTTGTTGCCAGCGCCACCGCCAAAGCGCCGTGAAAAACATCACCCGCACCTGTGGTATCTACCACATCAACTTTGAAGGCCGGTTGATGCTGACGCCCACCATTTTCCAGCCAGTCGCAGCCTGCGCTACCCTGGGTCACATAGACATGACCATTTGTGAGCGTTTGTGCCTGTTTTAGCGCACTGGCCATCTCTTTCACGCCCGTTAAGCGCGCCAGACCCGGTTCTGAAAAGGCCGCGTGATCGCTTAATGCCACCAGCTCACTGATATCCTGCGGCGTAATGTCCCCGTCCAGAACGGTCATCACACCCGCCTGACGGGCCAGGGTGAAGGCTTTTTTAGCGCCGTCGTGCCAGCGTACATCTGCCAGCACAACATCCCACTGAGAGAAATCAATTTCCTCCAACCACTCTGCGTCAGGCAGCAGATCCGGGCTGGGGTAGTTAATGATTATCCGCTCGCCTTTGGTATCCACCATGATGGCGGATTGCGAAGATTTCGCCTGGTTATACCGTTTGGTGTAACGGGTGTTAACGCCCCAGGATTCCAGCTCTGCCAGCAGGCTGTTGCCCGTGTCGTCATCACCTACGCGACCAATAAAATCGACCTGCGCCCCCAGCCTTGCCGCCGCAACCGCTGCCGTCGCCGCTGGCCCGCCACCAACTTCCGTATAATTTCTCGCCACGTATTTACCGCTCTCCGTCGGTAACCCTTCCACGTAATAGATGCGATCCATCACGGTTATACCTACACAAGCAACACGAATCATGGTCATTCCTTAAACATTTTGGGATGCGTTCATTTTAATTTCACCAATTGTTTAAAAAGTGACGGCTGTCAATTTTTTGACGATAAATTACAAATACGATCAAAAACAGACAAGCAAAGCATGTCATAAATGACAAAAAGTGACATCACTGTATTCAGGAGAGGGTTATGGCAGCAATCGCGTTTATCGGTTTAGGACAAATGGGTTCGCCAATGGCGAGCAATTTATTGCAGCAAGGGCATCAACTTCGCGTCTTTGATGTGAACGCCGAAGCTGTGCGGCATCTGGTAGACAAAGGTGCGACTCCCGCCGCCAACCCGGCGCAGGCCGCTAAAGATGCCGAATTTATCATTACCATGTTGCCGAATGGCGATCTGGTGCGCAACGTGTTGTTCGGTGAAAACGGCGTTTGCGAAGGCTTATCTACCGATGCGCTGGTCATTGATATGTCCACCATCCATCCGCTGCAAACCGATAAATTGATTGCCGATATGCAAGCCAAAGGCTTCAGCATGATGGATGTTCCGGTAGGCCGTACTTCTGCAAATGCCATTACCGGTACTCTGTTACTGCTGGCTGGCGGCACCGCTGAACAAGTTGAACGTGCCACACCGATCCTGATGGCGATGGGCAGTGAGTTGATCAACTCTGGCGGTCCGGGCATGGGGATCCGCGTTAAGCTCATCAACAACTACATGAGCATCGCGCTCAATGCGCTTTCGGCAGAAGCCGCCGTTTTGTGCGAAGCCCTGAATCTTCCCTTCGATGTTGCCGTCAAAGTGATGAGCGGTACCGCCGCCGGTAAAGGTCACTTCACCACTTCCTGGCCAAACAAAGTCCTCAGCGGAGATCTTTCTCCCGCCTTCATGATCGATCTTGCCCATAAGGATCTTGGCATCGCCCTTGATGTCGCCAACCAGCTGCATGTGCCAATGCCGCTGGGGGCCGCCTCACGGGAGGTTTATAGCCAGGCGCGCGCAGCGGGTCGCGGTCGCCAGGACTGGTCCGCCATTCTGGAACAGGTCCGTGTCAGTGCCGGGATGACTGCCAAAGTAAAAATGTAACGACTGGATAAAGGAATAAATGAATGAATAAGTACACCATCAACGACATTACGCGCGCATCGGGCGGTTTTGCCATGCTGGCGGTCGATCAGCGCGAAGCCATGCGCATGATGTTTGCCGCGGCTGGGGCACCCGCTCCGGTAGCCGATAGCGTTTTAACTGATTTCAAAGTTAACGCTGCAAAGGCCCTCTCGCCTTATGCCTCGGCGATTCTGGTAGATCAACAATTCTGCTACCGCCAGGTGGTTGAGCAAAACGCGATTGCCAAAAGTTGCGCCATGATTGTCGCCGCCGATGAGTTCATTCCTGGCAACGGTATTCCGGTCGATAGCGTGGTTATTGACCGCAAAATCAATCCGCTACAGATCAAACAAGACGGTGGCAAAGCCTTAAAACTGCTGGTGCTGTGGCGTAGTGATGAAGATGCGCAGCAACGTCTGGATATGGTGAAAGAGTTCAACGAACTGTGCCACTCACACGGTCTGGTAAGCATCATTGAGCCAGTCGTCCGCCCACCGCGTCGTGGCGATAAATTCGATCGCGAACAAGCGATCATCGATGCCGCCAAAGAGCTGGGCGACAGTGGCGCTGACCTCTACAAAGTTGAAATGCCGCTTTATGGCAAAGGTCCGCAACAAGAGCTTCTCTGTGCTTCACAACGTCTGAATGACCATATCAATATGCCATGGGTGATCCTCTCTTCCGGTGTCGACGAAAAACTGTTCCCGCGTGCCGTACGCGTGGCAATGACGGCGGGCGCATCGGGATTCCTGGCAGGCCGTGCAGTCTGGGCATCGGTCGTCGGTTTACCAGACAACGAGCTGATGCTGCGTGACGTTTGCGCACCGAAATTACAACAACTTGGCGATATCGTCGACGAAATGATGGCTAAACGCCGCTAAGATGAGGATAAAAGGAATGAAATGGTTTAACACCCTAAGCCACAACCGTTGGCTGGAACAGGAAACCGACCGCATCTTTGATTTTGGTAAAAATTCCGTAGTGCCGACTGGTTTTGGCTGGTTAGGCAATAAAGGGCAAATCAAAGAAGAGATGGGCACCCATCTGTGGATCACCGCTCGTATGTTGCACGTTTATTCCGTTGCTGCGGCGATGGGTCGACCTGGCGCTTACTCGTTGGTTGATCACGGTATCAAAGCCATGAACGGCGCACTGCGTGATAAAAAATATGGCGGCTGGTATGCCTGCGTGAATGACGAGGGCGTGGTGGATGCCTCCAAACAGGGCTATCAACACTTCTTTGCTCTGCTGGGTGCCGCCAGCGCCGTCACAACGGGTCACCCGGAAGCGCGCAAGCTGCTCGATTACACCATTGAAATTATCGAGAAATATTTCTGGAGCGAAGAAGAGCAGATGTGCCTGGAATCCTGGGACGAAGCCTTCAGCAAAACCGAAGAGTACCGCGGCGGCAATGCCAATATGCACGCGGTGGAAGCTTTCTTGATTGTTTATGACGTCACTCACGACAAAAAATGGCTGGATCGCGCGATTCGCGTGGCTTCCGTGATTATCCACGACGTCGCCAGAAATAATCATTATCGCGTTAACGAACACTTCGATACCCAGTGGAATCCGCTGCCGGATTACAACAAAGATAACCCGGCGCATCGCTTCCGCGCGTTTGGAGGTACACCAGGCCACTGGATCGAATGGGGCCGTTTAATGCTGCACATCCATGCTGCCCTGGAAGCCCGTTGCGAACAACCACCAGCATGGCTGCTAGAAGATGCCAAAGGTCTGTTTAACGCCACCGTGCGCGATGCCTGGGCACCCGATGGCGCGGACGGGATTGTTTATACCGTTGACTGGGAAGGAAAACCGGTGGTCCGCGAACGTGTACGTTGGCCTATCGTCGAAGCAATGGGTACGGCCTACGCGCTCTACACCGTCACTGGCGATCGCCAGTATGAAACCTGGTATCAAACATGGTGGGAGTACTGCATTAAGTACCTGATGGACTATGAAAATGGTTCCTGGTGGCAGGAGCTGGATGCGGACAATAAGGTCACCACCAAAGTCTGGGACGGCAAACAGGATATTTATCACCTGCTGCATTGCCTGGTGATCCCGCGTATCCCGTTAGCGCCCGGCATGGCTCCAGCGGTTGCAGCGGGTCTGCTGGATATTAATGCGAAATAACTGATCTGAAAATAGGGTGCGGGTTTTCCCCTCACCCTAACCCTCTCCCCAAAGGGGCGAGGGGACCGTCCGGTGCAGTTTTTGGGTTTGACATCAGCCTCACGGGAGGCTGTATGTCGTTAATTAAGGTGCCTTGTATGCAAATCACCAATATGCATTGCAGTGGACAGACCGTTTCACTTACCGCGGGGGATTATCACGCGACCATTGTGACCGTCGGTGCTGGTCTGGCTGAATTAACCTTTCAGGGTTGTCATTTAGTCATCCCGCACAAACCCGAAGAGATGCCGCTGGCGCATCTGGGTAAAGTGCTTATTCCGTGGCCGAACCGGATCGCCAACGGCTGTTACCGCTATCAGGGGCAGGAATATCAGTTACCCATTAATGAACATAGTTCAAAAGCCGCTATTCACGGGCTGCTTGCCTGGCGAGACTGGCAAATTAGTGAATTAACCGCCACCAGCGTTACCCTGACAGCTTTTCTGCCGCCCAGTTACGGCTATCCGTTTATGCTGGCTTCGCAGGTTGTTTATTCGCTCAATGCACGCACGGGTCTTTCCGTTGAGATCGCAAGTCAGAATATTGGTACTGTGACCGCACCCTATGGTGTGGGTATTCATCCTTATTTAACCTGCAACTTAACATCTGTTGATGAATATCTGTTCCAGCTTCCGGCAAACCAGGTTTATGCCGTTGATGAACACGTAAATCCGACAACGCTTCACCACGTTGATGAGCTGGATTTAAATTTCACGCAGGCGAAAAAAATAGCCGCGACAAAAATCGACCACACCTTTAAAACCGCTAATGATCTGTGGGAAATAACCATTACCCATCCACAACAGGCGCTTTCGGTTAGCCTTTGTTGCGATCAACCCTGGGTACAAATTTATAGCGGTGAAAAATTACAGCGTCAGGGACTGGCAGTTGAACCTATGAGTTGCCCGCCTAACGCCTTTAATTCAGGTATCGACTTATTATTACTGGAACCAGGAAAACCGCACCGCCTGTTTTTTAACATTTACGGACAGAGAAAATAACTTGTATTGATTAGCAGTCAAAATCATTGAAGAACATTTCACTCGCTAAAGGCAACATTATGTATCTTCAATTTATTAAGTTAAAAACAGCTCAGCTTCTGTAAAGTTTTTATATATCAGTTTTATGAGAATCATTTTACATAAGCCTGTAATAACAGGAAGGCAACAATCTCGTTCTCAACTCTATGGAGATTAGTTATGGATACGCCACGTCCACAGTTATTAGATTTTCAATTTCATCAGAATAACGACAGTTTTACCCTACATTTTCAACAACGTCTTATTTTAACCCATAGCAAAGATAATCCTTGTTTATGGATTGGCTCAGGTATAGCGGATATCGATATGTTCCGCGGTAATTTCAGCATTAAAGATAAACTACAGGAGAAAATTGCGCTTACCGACGCCATCGTCAGCCAGTCACCGGATGGTTGGTTAATTCATTTCAGCCGTGGTTCTGACATTAGCGCCACGCTGAATATCTCTGCCGACGATCAGGGCCGTTTATTGCTGGAACTACAAAACGACAACCTTAACCACAACCGTATCTGGCTGCGCCTTGCCGCTCAACCAGAGGACCATATCTACGGCTGCGGCGAACAGTTTTCCTACTTCGATCTGCGTGGCAAACCGTTCCCGCTATGGACCAGTGAACAAGGCGTTGGTCGCAACAAACAAACCTATGTCACCTGGCAGGCCGACTGCAAAGAAAATGCGGGCGGCGACTATTACTGGACTTTCTTCCCACAGCCTACGTTTGTCAGCACGCAGAAGTATTACTGCCATGTTGATAACAGTTGCTATATGAACTTCGACTTTAGTGCCCCGGAATACCATGAACTGGCGCTGTGGGAAGACAAAGCAACGCTGCGTTTTGAATGTGCTGACACATACATTTCCCTGCTGGAAAAATTAACCGCCCTGCTGGGACGCCAGCCAGAACTGCCCGACTGGATTTATGACGGAGTAACGCTCGGCATTCAGGGCGGGACGGAAGTGTGCCAGAAGAAACTGGACACCATGCGTAACGCGGGCGTGAAGGTCAACGGCATCTGGGCGCAGGACTGGTCCGGTATTCGTATGACCTCTTTTGGCAAACGCGTGATGTGGAACTGGAAGTGGAACAGCGAAAACTACCCGCAACTGGATTCACGCATTAAGCAGTGGAATCAGGAGGGCGTGCAGTTCCTGGCCTATATCAACCCGTATGTTGCCAGCGATAAAGATCTCTGCGAAGAAGCGGCACAACACGGCTATCTGGCAAAAGATGCCTCTGGCGGTGACTATCTGGTGGAGTTTGGCGAGTTTTACGGCGGCGTTGTCGATCTCACTAATCCAGAAGCCTACGCCTGGTTCAAGGAAGTGATCAAAAAGAACATGATTGAACTCGGCTGCGGCGGCTGGATGGCTGACTTCGGCGAGTATCTGCCCACCGACACGTACCTGCATAACGGCGTCAGTGCCGAAATTATGCATAACGCCTGGCCTGCGCTGTGGGCGAAGTGTAACTACGAAGCCCTTGAAGAAACGGGCAAGCTCGGCGAGATCCTTTTCTTTATGCGCGCCGGTTCTACCGGTAGCCAGAAATACTCCACCATGATGTGGGCGGGCGACCAGAACGTCGACTGGAGTCTCGACGATGGCCTGGCGTCGGTTGTCCCGGCGGCGCTGTCGCTGGCAATGACCGGACATGGCCTGCACCACAGCGACATTGGCGGTTACACCACCCTGTTTGAGATGAAGCGCAGCAAAGAGCTGCTGCTGCGCTGGTGCGATTTCAGCGCCTTCACGCCGATGATGCGCACCCACGAAGGTAACCGTCCTGGCGACAACTGGCAGTTTGACGGCGACGCAGAAACTATCGCCCATTTTGCCCGTATGACCTCCGTCTTCACCACCCTGAAACCTTACCTGAAAGAGGCTGTCGCGCTGAATGCGAAGTCCGGCCTGCCGGTTATGCGCCCGCTGTTCCTGCATTACGAAGACGATGCGCACACTTACACCCTGAAATATCAGTACCTGTTAGGTCGCGACATTCTGGTCGCTCCGGTGCATGAAGAAGGCCGTAGCGACTGGACGCTCTATCTGCCGGAGGATAACTGGGTCCACGCCTGGACGGGTGAAGCGTTCCGGGGCGGGGAAGTTACCGTTAATGCGCCCATCGGCAAGCCGCCGGTCTTTTATCGCGCCGATAGCGAATGGGCGGCACTGTTCGCGTCGTTAAAAAGCATCTAATCACATCCGCCCGTGGGGAAACTCATGGGCAAAGGGAGAACATCGATGAGTCACATCACAACGGAAGATCCAGCAACTTTACGCCTGCCCTTTAAAGAGAAACTCTCTTACGGTATTGGCGACCTGGCCTCTAACATCCTGCTGGATATCGGTACGCTTTATCTTTTGAAGTTTTATACCGACGTTCTGGGGCTGCCAGGCACCTATGGCGGCATTATCTTTTTGATTTCAAAATTCTTTACTGCGTTTACCGATATGGGTACCGGCATTATGTTGGATTCCCGACGCAAGATCGGTCCAAAAGGTAAGTTCCGTCCTTTTATTCTGTATGCGTCATTCCCGGTCACCTTACTGGCGATCGCCAACTTTGTCGGCACACCGTTTGATGTCACCGGTAAAACGGTGATGGCCACTATTCTGTTTATGCTTTACGGACTGTTTTTCAGCATGATGAACTGCTCCTACGGCGCAATGGTCCCGGCAATCACCAAAAACCCCAACGAACGCGCCTCACTGGCGGCATGGCGTCAGGGCGGCGCTACGCTGGGCCTGCTGCTGTGCACGGTGGGATTCGTGCCAGTTATGAATCTTATCGAAGGTAATCAGAAACTTGGCTATATCTTCGCCGCCACGCTGTTTTCACTGTTCGGCCTGCTGTTTATGTGGATCTGCTACTCAGGCGTGAAAGAGCGTTATGTCGAAACCCAACCAACCAATCCGGCGCAAAAGCCTGGCCTGTTGCAATCTTTCCGCGCAATTGCCGGTAACCGCCCACTGTTCATTCTGTGTATTGCCAACCTCTGCACCTTAGGGGCGTTTAACGTCAAGCTCGCCATTCAGGTCTATTACACCCAGTACGTACTTAACGATCCCATCCTGTTGTCGTATATGGGATTTTTCAGCATGGGCTGTATTTTCATCGGCGTGTTCCTGATGCCTGGCGCAGTCAGACGTTTTGGTAAGAAGAAGGTCTATATCGGCGGCCTGCTGATTTGGGTGCTGGGCGATCTGCTCAACTATTTCTTCGGCGGCGGCTCGGTCAGCTTTGTGGCGTTCTCCTGCCTGGCGTTCTTCGGCTCAGCGTTTGTTAACAGCCTGAACTGGGCGCTGGTTTCCGACACCGTCGAGTACGGCGAGTGGCGCACCGGCGTGCGTTCGGAAGGCACGGTCTACACCGGCTTCACCTTCTTTCGCAAAGTGTCTCAGGCGCTGGCTGGTTTCTTCCCCGGCTGGATGCTGACGCAAATTGGCTATGTGCCGAACGTCGCACAGGCTGACCACACCATTGAAGGGTTACGCCAGTTGATCTTCATCTACCCAAGCGCACTGGCGGTAGTCACCATTGTGGCGATGGGTTGCTTCTACAGCCTGAACGAGAAGATGTATGTCCGCATTGTGGAAGAGATAGAAGCCCGTAAACGCACGGCGTAATAATAATAAACGACGCCCTGCGGGGCGTTATAAGGAGTGATTATGTCTGACCATAATCCACTGACATTAAAACTGAATCTGCGGGAAAAAATCGCCTATGGTATGGGCGACGTCGGTTCGAATTTAATGCTCTGCATCGGTACTCTGTATCTCCTCAAATTTTATACCGATGAATTAGGGATGCCTGCTTACTATGGCGGGATTATCTTTCTGGTGGCGAAGTTTTTTACCGCGTTTACCGATATGCTCACCGGATTTTTACTCGACTCGCGGAAAAATATTGGGCCTAAAGGCAAATTTCGTCCCTTTATTTTATATGCAGCAGTTCCGGCGGCGTTAATTGCAACGCTCCAGTTTATCGCCACCACCTTTTGTTTGCCGGTTAAAACGACGATTGCCACCGCGCTGTTTATGATGTTTGGACTTTCATACAGTCTGATGAACTGCTCGTATGGTGCGATGATCCCGGCAATTACCAAAAACCCGAATGAGCGCGCGCAGCTCGCGGCTTACCGCCAGGGTGGTGCAACCATAGGGCTATTGATTTGTACCGTGGCGTTTATTCCGTTGCAGTCGCTTTTTTCTGACTCAACCGTCGGTTATGCCTGTGCGGCACTTATGTTCTCCATTGGCGGCTTTATTTTTATGATGCTGTGCTACAGAGGCGTCAAAGAGCATTATGTGGACACAGCGCCAACCGGACATAAAGCCAGTATTCTCAAATCTTTTTGCGCGATATTTCGTAATCCACCATTGCTGGTTTTATGCATTGCTAACCTGTGTACTCTGGCGGCATTTAATATCAAACTGGCGATTCAGGTCTATTACACCCAGTATGTGCTGAATGATATTAATTTATTGTCGTGGATGGGATTCTTCAGTATGGGATGCATCCTCGTCGGCGTATTACTGGTGCCAGTAACTGTAAAATGTTTTGGTAAAAAACAGGTTTATTTAGCTGGCATGGTGCTGTGGGCGGTGGGTGATATACTGAATTATTTCTGGGGAAGTAACTCTTTCACTTTCGTCATGTTCTCTTGTGTCGCCTTTTTTGGCACGGCCTTTGTAAACAGCCTGAACTGGGCACTGGTACCAGATACCGTAGATTACGGTGAATGGAAAACCGGTATTCGTGCCGAAGGTTCTGTTTATACCGGTTATACCTTCTTTCGTAAAATTTCTGCCGCACTTGCTGGCTTCTTGCCAGGCATTATGCTGACGCAAATTGGTTATGTTCCCAACATCGCGCAAAGCGATGCGACATTACAGGGTTTGCGTCAGCTCATTTTTATCTGGCCTTGTGCACTGGCAATTATTGCTGCATTGACGATGGGATTCTTTTACACACTCAATGAAAAACGGTTTGCATTGATTATTGAGGAAATCAACCAACGCAAAAATAAAGAGATGGCGACAGAAGAAAAAACGGCTTCCGTAACGTTATAAATGTCAATAGCCGCTATTTCCATCCTGGTGGGTGGCGGCCTCCCTACGTTTAAAAAATGGACTTATTATGAAAAAGATTAATGCAATAATTTTATTATCTTCTCTGACCTCTGCCTCGGTATTTGCTGGCGCATACGTCGAAAACAGGGAGGCATATAATCTTGCCTCCGATCAGGGCGAGGTTATGCTACGTGTGGGTTATAACTTCGATATGGGCGCGGGTATTATGTTAACCAATACCTACACCTTTCAGCGAGAAGATGAACTAAAACATGGCTATAATGAAATTGAAGGTTGGTATCCTTTATTCAAACCAACCGATAAATTAACCATCCAGCCCGGTGGCTTAATTAATGATAAGAGTATCGGTTCGGGTGGTGCAGTGTATCTGGACGTCAACTATAAATTTGTACCATGGTTTAATCTGACAGTACGAAATCGCTATAACCATAATAACTATAGTTCAACAGATTTGAGCGGGGAACTGGATAATAATGACACCTATGAAATTGGCACCTACTGGAATTTTAAAATCACCGATAAATTTTCCTATACATTTGAGCCACATTACTTCATGCGAGTGAATGACTTTAATAGCAGCAATGGAAAAGATCATCACTGGGAAATCACTAATACCTTCCGTTATCGCATTAATGAACACTGGCTGCCTTATTTCGAATTACGTTGGTTAGATCGTAATGTCGAACCGTACCACCGCGAGCAAAACCAGATTCGTATCGGGACGAAGTATTTCTTCTGATGTGAAACTGCCGGATGCGGCGTAAACGCCTTATCCGGCCTACGGTTGATACGGTTTTCGTTGGCCGGATTAAGCACATCCGGCCATTAATCAAGCTTCAGCCGCCAGCATCTCTTTCTTACGTTGGCTAATTCGCTTAACCAGCATTACGGAAACCACCGCACCACAGAATGCGAAGCAGGCCATAATGCCAAACACGATTTTGTAGCCAATAATCCCCGGATTTAAATCCAGAATGTAGCCATACAGACTGAAGCAGAACATCGCCGGAGCGTAACCAATAAAGCTACCCAACGCCATCGCCGCGCCTGTTTTATTTTCAGCAATTTTTGCTTCGCCGATAGGTGCAAAAAATACGGCTCGCTGTGTAAAGACTATCGCGCCAAAGCCCAGCGTACATGCCATCCCTAAATAGACCGGCATACTTTCGTGCGGCAGCATAATCAACAGTACGAGCGCAGCGGTACTGATGATAAAGGTGTAGCATAGATATTTACTCGGCGATTTCAGGATCTTATCTGAAATCATGCCACCAATCGGTCCACCAATCATTTTCAGACAGTATTGGTTAATGATGCCGTAAGCCCCCACCAGCGCAACGGGCAATAGATAGATGTTTTTCAGGAATGGAATGAAGAATGTCAGGCCACAGTAAACCGCGTAAACGAAGAAGACGTTAAAAGCGATAAGCCAGATAGTTTTGTCTTTCAGCACCGAGGTCATACTGGTGTTTTTCGATGCTCCGTCTTCTTTTTTCACCTCGACGGACGGTGCCTCTTCTTTGTCATTCAGAACAAAGAAAATGATAATGCCTACGGCAATCACAATAAGGGAATAGAACCAGATGCCTGCTTTAAAACCCAATAAGCCACTGCCAAACCAGGTAAATACTGCCAACGCAGAAAATGCCACCACGGTATCGACAATGCCACGCCCTGTTTCGAAGAAGCCAAACAACCGACCTTGTTGTTCGCTATTGCCCAATCGACTTACCGACTTGAGCAAGACCGGCCAGTTCATCATGTCGCAAGTAACGCCAAATAGCGCCCAGACAAAGAGGATGCCCCAATACCCCGGCATTGTCGTCAAATAAACACCCAGTAATCCTGTCGCAATGAGTGAGAATGACATGGTGTATCTGCGTGGTAGTTTATCGGCAAAATAAATAGACAGAAAAAAACCCACTGTCGTGACAAATGAGTTTACCGACATAGCATTACCAATTTGACCATTGGTCAAATGGAAATATTCCTGCATCGGGATATAAAACGCATCTTTCAGCGACGGTAATTTATAAATTGTACCGCCACACAATGTTAATAGACTAAATAACGCCCATTTCTTTTTCGTGAGCATAACATCCCCTAAGCGATTTTTAAAATCACTGTTTTAAAGGCAATAAGATACCGACCATTCATATGGAATGGTTTTATTAACTGCGTATGAGTTAAAACTTATTAGTGGTTCAGAAGATGGTTTGCCTCTTGTTTGATTTGTTGTAGTACGTTACGCACATGATTTATCTGATTAATTGCATCTTCTTTTTCTTTACGTAACCGCGCATCCAGTAAATGATTTTCTGGCAATGGTGTTTCACTCATCTGGCGATAAGGGATCCACGGATTATCATCTTCGTCTTCAAAGCGGAACGCCGGCGCATAGTAATCAACCTCTTCTTCCAGGCCATATGCCGTCACCTGCGGCTCATCATCACCCAGGCATATAAGGTGCGTTAATAACGCTTTGAACGGCATATCACCCTGACCTGAAATACAGGCTTTATGACCCAGGCCACCCGGTTCTTTAACGATCAAGGCATCTTTGATATGGACCTGGGTAATATGCGGCGCCATCGTTTTTAAAGCGTCGATGGGATGCTCATTTGCATTGATCATGTTCGCAAAATCAAACAGTAAGGAAAGAGATTCCATCTCACTTTCTTTGACCAGCGACACCAGCTCATGGCTTTTTAAATCTTCATGCTGTTCGATCGTAAAAGTCAGGCCGCTGTCCTGATACGTTTCCCGTACATAGGCAATGTCGTTAGCGATGATCGATAATACGTCGCGCAAATTACCTTCATAACGTGGATAAAAACGTACGGACGATGCCCCAGTTTTCAACGCAATGGCGACGGCTTCGTCAATAGATGCCTTATCTGAGGCGCTGGTTTCAATATGAATATCAAGGTTCAGACGGCGGGCTTTATCTCCAAAGGCAGAGAGTTCTTTATCGTCCATATTACCAAGAGAAAAACGCTCGCCATCCAGAACATGGATTTTGACGCCACGTAGATTATTTTCACTTGCGATATCAAGTAAATCAGCAGGCAACACTCTTTCCAGCCGCATATTTAAATGAAAGGCATAAGCATGTAAATAAAGAGGAAGAGTGTCGACACGTTGTAGAATCTTTCTTGCGTTATTTATTGTCACCATAAAACACCTACAGATTAATGATGAGGTCTACGGCCTCAAATCGCCAATATTCAATATCTATCTGGACAATATTGCCTTGCTGGTCGGCGCGATGCTTTTCAATTAAGATCGCTGGCATACCCGCAGAACCGCCAAGATACTTGCTGATATCGCCCGGCATTCTGACGGGTTTGAAAATCAATTTTTTTACTACCGTCTCTTTTTGGTAGCACTTTTCCCAGACTGAAGAAAATGAGTGGTTTTCAAGTTGTTCAATAAAACCCGGAGCAACTTCAGGATTAATATATGTTTCGTGATAGAAAACTTTATGTCCTTCCAGCGCCCCCCAGCCGGTGATGCGATAGAGTTCAGTTGATGGCGTCACTGCAATCAGTGGCGCGAGCGTCTCGGGAATATCGCTGGTACGGCTTTTCTCGGTAAACCCCCAGGAAGGTTCCCGCCCTTGCTCAATTGCGGCCCGCTGAAAGCTCGCCGACAGCTCCGGGCTGTAATTAAATCGCGGCTGAGTCACGAACCACCCTTTACGATCCTTACGGAAGATTTTGGATTCTGCTTCGAGGTTCAGCAACGCCTGGCGCAGCGTCATACGTTTAATGCCCAGCAGCTCTCCCAGCTCTCTTTCTGAAGGGAGTTTTCCACCCGGCGTAGTGATGCCATCTTTTAACCACCGATCCAGTTTCTCTTTTGCATTTTCTACGGTGGATTGATTTCCCGTCATTGTTTAATCCTTTTGGTTTAAACCAGATGAGGCATCTTACGCTTACGCCAAAAAAGAAAGCAATTAACGGCGTATGACTTTGCAGATAATTGTGACAAAGCTCTCTATTGACGTAATCCCAGACTTATAAGGGAGATACTCGCATTGGTGTGCGCTCACGACAGGTAAAAAAAAACCTGCCAGCGATGGCAGGTTTTTTATAACTAAAAAACGAAATTAATCGTCTTTCGGTGCGCGGTTGGCGCGGCGACGATCGTTTTCCGTCAGGTGACGTTTACGAATACGGATAGAGGTCGGAGTCACTTCTACCAGTTCGTCATCATCGATGAACTCCAGAGCTTGTTCCAGAGTCATGCGGATAGGCGGAACCAGAACAACGGCTTCGTCAGTACCGGAAGCACGCATGTTGGTCAGTTTCTTACCGGTCAGGCAGTTTACAGTCAGGTCGTTAGAGCGGCTATGAATACCGATAATCTGACCTTCGTAAACTTCTGCACCGTGACCGAGGAACAGCTTACCGCGATCCTGCAGACCGAACAGCGCGAACGCGACCGCTTTACCCTGACCGTTAGAGATCAGTACGCCGTTCTGACGCTGACCCACTTCACCCGGACGTACGTCGTCGTAGTGGCTGAAGGTGGAGTACAGCAGACCAGTACCGGAAGTCATGGTCATGAACTCAGAACGGAAGCCAATCAGACCACGGCTTGGGATCACGTAGTCGAGACGTACGCGGCCTTTACCGTCTGGATTCATGTTTTTCAGGTCGCCTTTACGTTCGCCCAGCGCCTGCATTACAGAACCCTGATGCTGTTCTTCAACGTCCAGAGTCACGTTTTCATATGGCTCTTGTTTACGACCGTCGATTTCACGGAAGATAACTTTCGGACGGGATACCGCCAGTTCGAAACCTTCACGACGCATGTTTTCGATCAGAACAGACAGGTGTAGTTCGCCACGACCAGAAACGCGGAACGCATCAGCGTCTTCGGTTTCTTCTACGCGCAGCGCAACGTTGTGTACCAGTTCTTTGTTCAGACGATCCAGGATCTGACGAGACGTTACGAACTTACCTTCTTTACCGCAGAACGGCGAGGTGTTAACGCAGAAGAACATAGAAACGGTCGGCTCATCAACGGAGAGTGCCGGCAGCGCTTCAACGTTTTGCGTGTCGCAAACGGTGTCAGAAATGTTCAGTTCGCCAAGGCCCGTGATCGCAACGATATCGCCAGCTTCCGCCAGGTCGGTTTCGATACGTTCCAGACCGAGGTGGCCCAGCACTTTACCGACTTTCGCGTTGCGGGTTTTGCCTTCGCTATCGATGATAGTGACCTGCTGGTTCGGCTTCACTTTACCGCGCTTGATGCGGCCAATGCCGATAACGCCAACATAGCTGTTGTAATCGAGCTGAGAAATCTGCATCTGGAACGGACCGTCAAGGTCAACGTCCGGCGCAGGAACGTGGTCAACAATCGCCTGGTACAGCGGGGTCATGTCTTCCGCCATATCTTCGTGGTCCAGACCCGCGATACCGTTCAGCGCAGAAGCGTAAACGATCGGGAAGTCCAGCTGCTCGTCGGTCGCGTCGAGGTTAACGAACAGATCGAATACCTGATCCACAACCCAATCAGGACGCGCGCCAGGGCGGTCAACTTTGTTGATAACAACAATCGGCTTCAGGCCGTAAGCAAACGCTTTTTTGGTTACGAAGCGCGTTTGCGGCATCGGGCCGTCAAATGCGTCAACCACCAGCAGCACTGAGTCTACCATGGACATTACACGTTCAACTTCACCACCGAAGTCGGCGTGCCCCGGGGTATCAACGATGTTGATACGGTAATCATTCCATTTGATAGCGGTGTTTTTCGCGAGGATGGTAATCCCACGCTCTTTCTCCAAATCGTTGGAGTCCATCACGCGCTCTTGGGTTTCGGCACGAGAGTCGAACGTACCGGATTGTTGGAGCAGCTTGTCTACCAGGGTGGTTTTACCATGGTCTACGTGCGCGATGATGGCGATATTACGCAATTTTTCGATCACAACTTTGCCTCAGGCATTAGAAATAGCGCGTTATTGTACACGGATTAATCGCACTACAAAACAGGATCACAAACATCCTCCGCAAACAAGTATTGCAGAGTCCCTTTGTGATCGCTTTCACGGAGCATAAAAAGGGTTATCCAAAGGTCATTGCACCAACATGGTGCTTAATGTTTCCATTGAAGCACTATATTGGTGCAACATTCACATCGTGGTGCAGCCCTTTTGCACGATGGTGCGCATGATAACGCCTTTTAGGGGCAATTTAAAAGTTGGCACAGATTTCGCTTTATCTTTTTTACGGCGACACGGCCAAAATAATTGCAGATTTCGTTACCACGACGACCATGACCAATCCAGGAGAGTTAAAGTATGTCCGCTGAACACGTACTGACGATGCTGAACGAGCACGAAGTGAAGTTTGTTGATTTGCGCTTCACCGATACTAAAGGTAAAGAACAGCACGTCACTATCCCTGCTCATCAGGTGAATGCTGAATTCTTCGAAGAAGGCAAAATGTTTGACGGCTCCTCGATTGGCGGCTGGAAAGGCATTAACGAGTCCGACATGGTGCTGATGCCAGACGCATCCACCGCAGTGATTGACCCGTTCTTCGCCGACTCCACCCTGATTATCCGTTGCGACATCCTTGAACCTGGCACCCTGCAAGGCTATGACCGTGACCCGCGCTCCATTGCGAAGCGCGCCGAAGATTACCTGCGTTCCACTGGCATTGCCGACACCGTACTGTTCGGGCCAGAACCTGAATTCTTCCTGTTCGATGACATCCGTTTCGGATCATCTATCTCCGGTTCCCACGTTGCTATCGACGATATCGAAGGCGCATGGAACTCCTCCACCCAATACGAAGGTGGTAACAAAGGTCACCGTCCGGCAGTGAAAGGCGGTTACTTCCCGGTTCCACCGGTAGACTCGGCTCAGGATATTCGTTCTGAAATGTGTCTGGTGATGGAACAGATGGGTCTGGTGGTTGAAGCCCATCACCACGAAGTAGCGACTGCTGGTCAGAACGAAGTGGCTACCCGCTTCAATACCATGACCAAAAAAGCTGACGAAATTCAGATCTACAAATATGTTGTGCACAACGTAGCGCACCGCTTCGGTAAAACCGCGACCTTTATGCCAAAACCGATGTTCGGTGATAACGGCTCCGGTATGCACTGCCACATGTCTCTGTCTAAAAACGGCGTTAACCTGTTCGCAGGCGACAAATACGCAGGTCTGTCTGAGCAGGCGCTGTACTACATTGGCGGCGTAATCAAACACGCTAAAGCGATTAACGCCCTGGCAAACCCGACCACCAACTCTTATAAGCGTCTGGTCCCGGGCTATGAAGCACCGGTAATGCTGGCTTACTCTGCGCGTAACCGTTCTGCGTCTATCCGTATTCCGGTGGTTTCTTCTCCGAAAGCACGTCGTATCGAAGTACGTTTCCCGGATCCGGCAGCTAACCCGTACCTGTGCTTTGCTGCCCTGCTGATGGCCGGTCTTGATGGTATCAAGAACAAGATCCATCCGGGCGAAGCCATGGACAAAAACCTGTATGACCTGCCGCCAGAAGAAGCGAAAGAGATCCCACAGGTTGCAGGCTCTCTGGAAGAAGCACTGAACGAACTGGATCTGGACCGCGAGTTCCTGAAAGCCGGTGGCGTGTTCACTGACGAAGCAATTGATGCGTACATCGCTCTGCGTCGCGAAGAAGATGACCGCGTGCGTATGACTCCGCATCCGGTAGAGTTTGAGCTGTACTACAGCGTCTAATAGTTGAAGTTGTACTACCCGGCGCAACAACGCCGGAGGTTCAAACCAGGCCCATCTGGCGTAATTGTTGCAGCCAGTTTGAACACGGACAGCGCGCAGAACCCGGAGCGTACACTGGTACGTGAGGAGTTCGAGCACTGCCCAGGTTCAAAATGGCAAATAAAATAGCCTGATGGGACTGGTTTTTAGTTGCCGTGGAAATTTCAGCCCATCTCTGCATGGGCTTTTTTCTCCGTCAATTCTCTGATGCTTCGCGCTTTTTATCCGTAAAAAGCTATAATGCACTAAAATGGTGCAACCTGTTCAGGAGACTGCTTTATGGCAACAGGCACGCAGCCCGATGCTGGGCAGATCCTCAACTCGCTGATTAACAGTATTTTGTTAATCGATGACAACCTGGCGATCCATTACGCCAACCCTGCCGCGCAACAACTGCTCGCCCAAAGCTCCCGCAAATTGTTTGGTACACCGTTACCGGAACTGTTGAGCTACTTCTCATTAAATATCGAGCTGATGCAAGAAAGTCTGGAGGCGGGGCAAGGTTTTACCGATAACGAAGTGACGCTGGTCATCGACGGGCGCTCGCATATCCTTTCTGTGACGGCCCAGCGTATGCCGGACGGCATGATCCTGCTGGAGATGGCTCCGATGGATAACCAGCGCCGCTTAAGTCAGGAACAGCTACAGCACGCCCAGCAGGTTGCTGCCCGTGATTTAGTGCGCGGCCTGGCACATGAGATTAAAAATCCGCTTGGCGGTTTACGTGGCGCGGCGCAGCTGCTCAGCAAAGCGTTACCTGACCCATCACTACTCGAATATACCAAAGTGATTATCGAACAGGCGGACCGGCTGCGAAATCTGGTCGACCGTCTGTTGGGGCCGCAGCTGCCCGGTACGCGCGTTACCGAAAGTATTCACAAAGTGGCTGAACGCGTGGTAACGCTGGTGTCGATGGAACTGCCGGACAACGTGCGGTTGATTCGTGATTACGATCCCAGCCTGCCGGAACTGGCGCACGACCCGGATCAAATTGAACAGGTCTTGCTGAATATTGTGCGCAATGCGCTACAGGCGCTGGGGCCGGAAGGCGGTGAAATCATTCTGCGTACCCGCACCGCGTTTCAACTGACCTTACACGGCGAGCGCTACCGGCTGGCGGCGCGGATTGATGTGGAAGATAACGGGCCGGGCATTCCGCCTCATTTGCAGGATACGCTGTTTTACCCGATGGTCAGCGGCCGCGAAGGTGGCACCGGGCTTGGCTTATCCATCGCTCGTAATTTGATTGATCAGCATTCAGGCAAAATTGAATTTACCAGTTGGCCAGGGCATACCGAGTTCTCGGTTTACCTGCCTATCAGGAAATAAAGGTGACGTTTATGCAACGAGGGATAGTCTGGGTAGTCGATGACGATAGTTCCATCCGTTGGGTGCTTGAACGTGCGCTCGCTGGGGCAGGTTTAACCTGTACGACGTTTGAGAACGGCGCAGAAGTGCTGGAGGCGCTGGCGAGCAAAACGCCGGATGTGCTGCTTTCAGATATCCGTATGCCGGGAATGGACGGGCTGGCGCTGCTCAAGCAGATTAAACAGCGCCATCCAATGCTTCCGGTCATCATTATGACCGCACATTCCGATCTGGATGCTGCCGTCAGCGCCTATCAACAAGGGGCGTTTGATTATCTGCCCAAACCGTTTGATATCGACGAAGCAGTGGCGCTGGTTGAGCGCGCTATCAGTCATTACCAGGAACAGCAGCAGCCGCGTAATGTTCAGCTTAACGGCCCAACGACCGATATCATCGGCGAAGCGCCAGCCATGCAGGACGTGTTCCGTATTATCGGTCGGCTTTCGCGTTCTTCTATTAGCGTGCTGATTAACGGCGAATCCGGCACCGGTAAAGAACTGGTCGCTCATGCCCTGCATCGCCACAGTCCGCGCGCCAAAGCGCCGTTTATCGCGCTGAATATGGCAGCTATCCCAAAAGATTTGATCGAATCAGAACTGTTTGGCCACGAGAAAGGCGCGTTTACTGGCGCGAATACCATTCGTCAGGGGCGTTTTGAACAGGCCGATGGCGGTACATTATTCCTCGACGAAATTGGTGATATGCCGCTGGATGTGCAGACGCGTTTGCTGCGCGTGCTGGCAGACGGTCAGTTTTACCGCGTTGGCGGCTATGCGCCGGTGAAAGTGGATGTGCGGATTATCGCTGCCACTCACCAGAATCTCGAACAGCGAGTGCAGGAAGGTAAGTTCCGTGAGGATCTGTTCCACCGCCTGAACGTTATCCGCGTTCATCTGCCGCCGCTGCGCGAACGTCGGGAAGATATTCCCCGTCTGGCGCGCCATTTTTTACAGGTTGCCGCGCGCGAACTGGGCGTAGAAGCGAAGTTACTGCATCCGGAAACCGAAGCTGCTCTGACGCGTCTGGCGTGGCCAGGCAACGTGCGCCAGCTGGAAAACACCTGCCGCTGGCTAACGGTGATGGCCGCCGGGCAGGAAGTGTTGATTCAGGATTTGCCCGGCGAACTGTTTGAATCAACGGTTGCGGAGAGTACTTCGCAAATGCAACCGGACAGCTGGGCGACGCTTCTTGCGCAGTGGGCAGACAGAGCGCTGCGTTCCGGTCATCAAAATCTGCTTTCCGAAGCGCAGCCAGAGCTGGAGCGGACGTTACTGACGACCGCGTTGCGACATACGCAGGGGCATAAACAGGAAGCGGCGCGGCTACTCGGCTGGGGCCGCAACACCCTGACGCGTAAGTTAAAAGAGCTGGGGATGGAGTGATTCACAGCTTGTGTGTAAAGATTGATTATTGAGCGCAAATTGCTGGTATTTTACGCTTTACTGTTCCGATAAGTTCAGTATGATCTTGCCCGGAAAACGGGGAGAGTCATTATGCTGGAATCAATAATTAATCTGGTATCGAGTGGCGCAGTTGACAGCCACACACCGCAAACTGCCGTTGCTGCCGTGCTGTGTGCCGCAATGATTGGGCTGTTTAGTTGAGTTTCAGATTGCTGATGAAGTGCTCTTTGTTCATGCCGGATGCGGCGTGAACGCCTTATCCGGCCTACAAAAGCAATATTTTCAACAGGTTTTGTAGGCCTGATAAGCGTAGCGCATCAGGCAATCTTGTTCTCAGCACATTGATGGCGCTTTCGTTTTCTACTTTGTAAACGAAGCGCCATTCACTATTTAAATCACCCGTGAGAACTGCTGCATCCGCGCTTTCTGGCGCAGATAGGTATCAAAGCACATGCAAATGTTGCGGATCAGCAAGCGACCTTTCGCCGTCACCTGTATTCCCTTCTCATCCACATCCACCAGCCCATCTTTTGCTAACGGGGCGAGCAGCTTGAGATCTTCCGCAAAGTAATCAGCGAAGTGCAAATCCCACTGTTTCTCAATAGGAGCGTAATCCAGACGGAAGTTGCAGATGAGCGACTTAATCACATCGCGGCGAATACAGTCATCACGCGTTAGCGCAATACCACGCCACAGCGCATTGCCTTGTTCATCCACTTGCTGATAGTACTGCTTCAACTCTTTCTGGTTCTGCGCGTAGCAGTCGCCAATCATGCTGATGGCGGAAACGCCCATCCCCAGCAGATCGGTATCGCCCTGAGTGGTGTAGCCCTGGAAGTTACGATGCAGCACGCCTTCACGCTGGGCCACCGCCAGCTCGTCATCCGGACGGGCAAAGTGATCCATACCGATAAACTGATAGCCCGATTGCGTCAGGAAGGCGATGGTTTCCTGCAGGATATCGAGTTTTTGCTGCGGACTCGGCAGGTCAGCATCTTTGATTTTGCGCTGAGCAGCAAAAATGGTCGGCAGATGCGCGTAGTTAAAGACACTCAGACGATCGGGGTTCAGCTCCGCCACACGTTTCAGGGTAAAGGCGAAACTCTCCGGCGTCTGTTTCGGCAGGCCGTAAATCAGGTCGATGTTGGTGGAGGTAAAACCAATCTCACGCGCATGGTTAAGCAGTGCAAAGATGAACTCTTCATCCTGCTCGCGGTTAACCAGACGTTGCACTTCTTTGTTGAAGTCCTGCACGCCCATGCTCAGGCGATTAAAGCCTTCGGCGCGTAAATGATCGAGTACATCCAGTTCGATTTCCCGCGGATCGACTTCGATCGAAATCTCCGCATCGGCATTGAACTGGAAGTTTTCGCGCAGCAGCTTCATCAGGCGGCTGATTTGCGCTTTATTCAGATACGTCGGCGTTCCGCCGCCCCAGTGCAATTGGCTGACGTGACGCCCGGCGAACAGCGGTGCACGATGGACGATTTCTTGCTCCAGCGCGTCCAGATACTGATCGGCCTTGTGCTGCTGGCGAGTAACAATCTTATTGCAACCGCAGAAGTAACAAAGCTTATGGCAGAACGGGATATGTACGTAGAGAGATAATGGACGCTCAGGATAGCGCGCCACGGCTTGTAAAAACGCCTGTTCGCCGAAGTCTTCTGAAAACTCCAGCGCGGTCGGGTACGAGGTGTATCGTGGCCCGGAATAGTTATATTTCTGGATCAGGGCCAGATCCCAGTCGATTTGCTGTACAGACATGCTCACTCCTTCCGATGGCGTCTCTGGCGGCTACGGCGTACCGGCGGATGCCCGTTTCGGGTCATCAGCCGGTTGCGCAGCCACTTTTGTCGCCGCGACAACCGCTGTAGTTTAACGAATAACCACACCAGATAACATATAACCGGAAGGGTTATCAGCAGAACGGGAAGGCCCACGGCGGCAATCCGTTAGTTGCCCCGCAGCAGACGCATCATGTCTTCTTGCTTCTCGTCTTCTTCCTCTTCTTCGTCATCGTCATAAGAGAGGCCGAGTTTCTGCATCAACTCATCAATACGATCCAGTTTAGCATCCACCCAGGATTGCTCTTCGGCACTCAGGGTTTCGCCTGCTTCCAGACGTTCCAGCAGCGCATCCAGACGCTCATCCGTTTCCAGTAATTCCAACTCCGCCTGCGGTGAAAGCATAGGTTTCTCACTCTTCGGTTTGTGCTGTTTGGTGACTTTTTCAGTCACGCCCAATGGAATAGGGGTTTTACTGCCAATACGTGGATCTTTTGGTGCGTTCTGGCCTTTGCTGCCTGACGTGGTGTTTCCGCCCGCTGCGCGGCTGCCCGGCGCATGACCACGACGTTTTTTCTGACGCTTGCGATCACGAGCTTCCTGATCCAGCTCCTCGCGTGTTTTTCGACGCGCTTTTGCATGACCTTTGCTGCGTGAGTTTGAAGATGATGGTTTCATAATGGTTCGTCTTTTAGCCGTTTTATTCAGTATAGATTTGCGGCGGAATCTAACAGAAAGCAAGCAAAGAAAAAAGGCGACAGATTACTCTGTCGCCTTTTTTCCTGACTCATAACCCTTAACGGGTCTTACAATCCTTGCAGGCCGCCAACACACCCTGTTTTTCCTTTAGCCGGAACAATCCGTGTTGATTCCATTTCCGTTTAATTACGTCTCCGGACGTTTGTCTTCCTGACAATCCTCTGTCTTCGCCTCCTGGCGCTCCTGACCCTCATCCTGAGTCATTGTTCCTGTTAGCGTCCTCGCTCTATGGGTGCTACTTTACGCCTTTGCTTTAAACAAACAATCAACCGCCATCAGTATTTGCACATTTTCAGAGTTTTATATAAAAGCAATTCACTGATTTATATAGCTTATTTGACATGCATCGCAGAATTTTCTCTGCTATTTCGCATAAAGACTATCGGCAATGTCTCACAAAGCGTATGGCTTTTACTTACAACGCTCACGCCGAAAAATCCGCCTTTTATTATGGTTCAGGTATAATCGCCACAAAGCTTTGACTGACGGAGACGACCGCTTTGACTAATTTGAATTATCAACAGACGCATTTTGTGATGAGTGCGCCTGATATTCGCCACCTACCTTCCGATACCGGAATTGAAGTGGCTTTTGCAGGCCGTTCCAACGCAGGTAAATCCAGCGCGCTGAACACGCTGACTAACCAGAAAAGCCTGGCTCGTACCTCAAAAACCCCAGGGCGCACCCAGCTTATCAACCTGTTTGAAGTGGCTGACGGCAAGCGTCTGGTTGACTTGCCTGGGTACGGTTATGCGGAAGTCCCGGAAGAGATGAAGCGCAAATGGCAGCGTGCGCTCGGCGAATACCTCGAAAAACGTCAGAGCCTGCAAGGTCTGGTGGTGCTAATGGATATTCGCCATCCGCTGAAAGATTTGGATCAGCAGATGATTGAGTGGGCGGTAGACAGCAATATCGCCGTTCTGGTGCTGCTGACCAAAGCGGACAAACTGGCAAGCGGCGCACGTAAAGCGCAATTGAATATGGTGCGTGAAGCTGTACTGGCGTTTAACGGTGATGTGCAGGTTGAAACGTTTTCTTCGTTGAAGAAACAAGGCGTGGACAAGCTGCGGCAGAAACTGGATACCTGGTTTAGCGAGATGCAGCCTGTAGAAGAAACGCAGGACGGCGAATAATTTTCTTGCCTTAATGCTTGTGCCGGATGTGGCGTATCCGGCCCGTAAATTCAATAGATTACAATTCTACCGTTGGCCTGATAAACATAGCGCATCAGGCATTACGGATCTTTTCTTTCGCCCAATAAAAAACGCCCCAGTCATTACTGACTGGGGCGGCTAAAATATTCAGCCAAATCCGATTACGTGAAGTAAAAGGTCTGAAAGATAGAACATCTTACCTCTGTACCCTACGCGACTAACTTTACTCTTTTTTGTTCAGTTCAGAAAGCACTTTTTGTAATTTTTTTTCAGTTGTTGCATAGGAATTTCTAATAGCCATCACAAAACGTGACAGCTTATGTTGCTTACTTACGAAAAAAGGGCATGTTCAGGCGAATCTTAGTGCGCCTGATCCCAGTTTTCGCCACTCCCCACTTCCACCAGCAACGGCACATCCAGACGGGTACAGTTTTCCATCAGTTGATGAATCTGCTTCGCGACGGCATCAACATCATCTTTATGAACTTCAAATACCAGTTCATCGTGTACCTGCATGATCATACGTACACGCGGTTGCTCAGCCTGTAACCACGCATCAACGGCAATCATCGCCCGTTTGATAATGTCGGCGGCGGTTCCCTGCATTGGCGCGTTAATGGCTGCACGTTCAGCCGCTGCACGACGAGCACCATTGCTGGATTTGATATCCGGCAGATACAGACGGCGTCCGTCCAGCGTTTCAACGTAGCCCTGCTCTTTCGCCTGAGCACGGGTGCGTTCCATATACTCCAGCACGCCAGGGTAGCGTTCGAAGTAAAGGTCCATGTACTTCTGCGCTTCTTTACGTGGAATGTTCAATTGCCGCGCCAGACCGAAAGCACTCATGCCATAAATCAGACCAAAGTTGATCGCTTTCGCGCTACGGCGTTGCTCGCTGGTGACGGTTTCCAGTGGCAAACCAAACACTTCTGCCGCCGTTGCCCGGTGGATATCTTTTCCTTCCGCGAATGCGGTCAGCAAGCCTTTGTCACGCGAGAGATGCGCCATAATGCGCAGTTCAATCTGCGAGTAGTCCGCTGAGACAATCACATAATCCTCTGGCGCAATAAACGCCTGGCGGATACGACGACCTTCTTCGTTACGCACCGGAATGTTTTGCAGGTTAGGATCGGTTGACGATAAACGTCCCGTTGCAGTTACTGCCTGGTGATAAGAGGTATGCACACGCCCGGTTTTCGGGTTGATCATCAGCGGCAGCTTGTCGGTGTAGGTCGATTTCAGCTTCGCCAGACCACGATACTCCAGAATCACTTTTGGCAACGGATAGTCCAGCGCCAGTTCTTCCAGTACCTCTTCCGACGTTGACGGCGCGCCACCCGGCGTTTTCTTCAGCGGTTTAATACCCTGTTTTTCAAACAGAATGGTTTGCAACTGCTTGGTGGAAGAAAGGTTAAATTCTTCACCTGCAATTTCATGCGCTTTCTTTTCCAGCTCAGCCAGACGCAAGGTGAGCTCTTCAGAATGATTGTGCAGCACTTTCGGATCGATCTTCACACCGTTACGTTCAATGCGTGAAAGCACCGGCACCAGCGGCATTTCGATATTCTCGAAGACGTTCAACGGCCCTTTGTGTTTTTGCAGGTCCGGCCACATTTTCAGATGCAACTGCAAGGTGACATCAGCATCTTCGGCGGCGTAACGTCCGGCCTCTTCGAGGGCAATCTGGTTAAAGGTCAGTTGATTTTTGCCTTTACCCGCAATCTCTTCAAAAGTGATGGTTTTGTGCTTCAACCAACGTTCCGCGAGGCTGTCCATATCGTGACGCCCGGCAACGCTATTGAGAATGTAGGACTCCAGCATGGTATCAAACGCAATCCCACGCAGCTCAATGCCGTAATTCGCCAGAATACCGCGATCGTATTTCAGGTTTTGCCCGACCTTCAGCGCCTTTTCATCTTCCAGCAGCGGTTTTAGCAACTCGAGTGCACGCTCGCGAGAGATTTGATCGGGCGCATCAAGATAATCATGAGCAACCGGAATATATGCCGCTACGCCTGGCTCGATAGCAAAAGAAAGCCCGACCAGGTTAGCAGAGATGTTATCAAGGCTGTCGGTTTCGGTATCAAATGCAAATACCGGCGCTTTTTCCAGCTTCGCAATCCACGCTTTCAGTGTTTCTTCATCAAGGATGGTGACGTAGTTGTCATAAGAAATCACCGTTGCCGTCACTTCTGGCGCTTCGTCTGCAACACTGGTTTCCTGCGGCTTCGCGGCTGGTTTTGCCCCTTTGGCCTGTAACCATTTGCCCGCTTCGACATCAGCAGTCCAGCGTTTGAACTCATACTTTTTGAACAGCCCCAACAACTCTTCCGCTGCCGGTTGCTGCACTTCCAGTTGTTCACAGGTCAGCTCCAGTTCAACGTCGGTTTTAATCGTCGCCAGCTGGTATGAGAGATAAGCAACTTCTTTGTTTTGCTCGAGCTTCGCTGCCATTGTTTTCGCGCCACGGAAGCTCAACCCAGCAATTTTTTCTGGCTCGGCATACAGCGTATCCAGCCCGCCAAGACCTTGCAGCAATGCCTGCGCGGTTTTTTCACCGACGCCCGGTACGCCAGGAATGTTATCGGAGGAGTCACCCATCAGCGCCAGGAAATCGATGATCAGTTCTGGCGGCACGCCGTACTTATTCACCACCTCTTCCGGTCCGAGGATGGTATTCGTCATGGTGTTGATAAGCGTAATATTTGGCGTCACCAGCTGCGCCATATCTTTATCGCCAGTGCTGATCAGCACCGGACGCCCGGCTTTTTCGGCTTCGCGCGCCAGAGTACCGATAACGTCGTCCGCTTCTACGCCAGAAACCGCCAGCAGCGGCAGTCCCATCGCTTTAACCATCGCGTGCAGGGGTTCGATTTGTGCTCGCAGATCGTCCGGCATTGGCGGGCGATGTGATTTGTAATGTTCAAACAGTTCATCACGAAAGGTTTTTCCCTTGGCGTCAAAGACCACCGCTGCATGCGTCGGTTTATATTGCATGATCAGACTGCGCAGCATGTTGAGGACACCATACATCGCACCGGTCGGCTCGCCTGCGCTGTTAGTCAGCGGGGGAAACGCGTGATATGCGCGATAAAGATAAGATGAACCATCTACAAGGATAAGTGGATTTTGGGGGATCTGAACCATAATGTCCGTGCCTGTTTATCAGATTATGGGTAAAGGATGCCACAGACAGGATGAAAACATGAGTTTTTCACCGCTTTTCGTGAAAATCTTTTGTAGATCTTCTGGATCGCTCGCAAATCGTCATGTGGATAACTTTGTGCATAAATTATTTACATCGCTTTTAATTTATTATCATGCTTTTTACAGCATGATGTTTGTCTTTGTTTTTCATGCAGTTAAAAATAAAGCCATCCCTAATAATTGAGATAATGGGATTTTTTCTAATGTGGATAGATATGAATTATTTTTCTCCTTAAGGATCATCCGTTATTTGGGTCGTTTTCTGCTAAAATCTGCGCCTTGCGCTTCTTTAGCGCACTGTCTATGGCTAACCTTTTGAATAAATTCATTATGACGAGAATACTCGCTGCGATAACCCTTTTGCTGAGTATCGTATTGACCATTTTGGTCACTATTTTTTGTTCCGTCCCGATCATCATTGCCGGGATTGTAAAACTATTGCTACCTGTGCCAGTCATTTGGCGAAAGGTTTCGCGTTTTTGTGATTTTATGATGTATTGCTGGTGTGAAGGTCTGGCGGTATTACTGCATCTGAACCCACACCTGCAATGGGAAGTTCACGGGCTGGAAGGGTTAAGTAAGAAGAACTGGTATCTGCTTATTTGTAACCACCGTAGTTGGGCAGATATTGTCGTACTGTGCGTGCTGTTTCGTAAGCACATTCCGATGAATAAATATTTCCTCAAGCAACAGCTGGCCTGGGTGCCATTTCTTGGCCTGGCGTGCTGGGCGCTGGATATGCCGTTTATGAAGCGTTATTCCCGCGCTTATTTATTACGTCATCCAGAGCGACGTGGTAAAGATGTTGAAACCACTCGGCGTTCTTGTGAAAAGTTTCGCCTGCATCCCACCACCATTGTCAATTTCGTTGAAGGCTCCCGTTTCACGCAAGAAAAACATCAGCAAACCCACTCCACTTTTCAAAACTTGTTGCCACCAAAGGCGGCAGGCATTGCGATGGCGCTAAATGTACTGGGTAAACAATTCGATAAACTGCTTAATGTTACGCTGTGTTATCCGGACAATAACCGTCAGCCGTTCTTCGATATGTTAAGCGGTAAACTGACGCGGATTGTCGTACATGTGGATTTACAGCCTATTGCCGATGAGTTACATGGCGACTACATCAATGACAAAAGCTTTAAGCGCCATTTTCAGCAATGGCTGAACTCATTGTGGCAGGAAAAAGACCGGCTTCTGACGTCGTTGATGTCATCACAGCGGCAGGACAAGTAAATTTTGCTCGCCTCTGAATGAGCAGAGGCGAGTGAGTATTTTAATGAACAAAACGTCCGGCACGAGACATAAATTCTTCTTCGCTCATCTCCTGTCCGTTAAAAACAACTTTACCCGGTGTATAACGCAGTTGCAGCGAGGCGGTATTGTTGTCAATCGTGATTAACTGAAACATCTGACCTAAGGTCATCATCCCGCTGATTTGTTTATCAGCCCGCTTTTGCGCTTTTTCCGCATCCATTCCTTCAGATAAATTAAGCTGTTTTGCGGTTTCTGTGGCGACATTAAGCGGTAACTTCACATCAAAATTGAGCGATTTAATATCTTTGTTTGTGGATGATGAAGATTTGGCTGGGTCGGCAATACTGATATCCAGATTGGCATTTAGTTCGCCGAGTGCGTTCTTCCATTTTACCGGTTGTTTAATGGTCGGCTCACTTTTTTGTAATAACGGTAAATACTCTTTGAACAATGCAGCATTCACTTCTTGCAGAGCAACTTCATCGTTTGCTAACTCAGGGTGTGCAGCAAGCTGCTTCTGCATTGCAATGTTATACTGGATGATAAATTGGCGCACCGCTGAGGGATCAATAGATTCAGCAATCAATGACCACTCACCACTACCGAGTTGCTGATTCCCTTTTGTTAACTTATCAAGTTCGTAGGTGAGATTGACATTGATATAATCTTTGTCTTTAACGCGATCCAGCATGGTTTTTGCAACGAAAGCATCGATTTGGGCAACGTCTTCCCCGTGATTGATAATGTTAATCTGATTAAATTTCGACTCGCTTTCACCAACCGGAAATTTCTTTTCTTCTAATCGCGCCAGAGAATCAATGGTAAAACTTTTTGCCGTTACTTTGTTCATTGGTGATAATTGCAGAACAATATCTTCGACTTTGCCTTCAATATCCAGGTTAGACAATGAACTACCATCACCATTAAAAGTAAACTGGCCCTCACCAAAAGAAAACTTTCCATACTCTGCAGGGGCAACATCTAATGTCGTAGAGAATGAGCCACCAAACGCGAATCGCAATGTCGCTTCCACGGGCGATTTATTTTTCGCGGCGATAAATAGCGGTTGTGTCAGTTCATTATTCACTAAGTTCACTTTTGCCGCTGCCAGTGCTGGGATGACATTACCATGCATTAACATTGTGATGGGCAACGGACCGTGCTCAACATCCACATCAAATACAACTTTCTGGCCTGGCTTGATATTGAGATCGGGTGCACCGTTATCGAATGTCATTTGCATTTGAAAACGGGAATTAAAAAAGCCTTTGTCAAAATTTTGATAACTTAACGTCATATCGTAGGCATGTTCACCTTTCTTTTTAGCATCGTTAAAATCTTTAATAAATTTTTCGACACCAGGCTGAATTTGCGTACCTGTGTACCATGTGCCACCACCCCAGATTACGGCTAACGCAACAATAACACCTGTAGCTGACTTACGTATCATATAAATATTCCCTGATAAAACAGCAAAACTTTGAATATCCACTTATGCTGAAATAATGTCCAGCGGCAGGATGCATTATCAGAATGTATTTATATTTATTAAATAATAAAAAAAGCCCGTGAATATTCACGGGCTTTATGTAATTTACATTGAATTATTTTTTCTCGGACAGATATTTCACTGTATCAGCATACTGCTGAACAAAAACATCCATATTGCTGGTATCCATACCCTGCGGATTCAGCTGATATTTACCGTTAACAAACATCGCCGGAACGCCACGCAATTGCACGTCAGCTGCAGCTTTTTCCTGCTGAGCGACCAGAGATTTCACCACGAAGCTGTTCCACGCCGCGTCGTACTCTTCACCTTTAATACCTGCGTTGATAAATACATCGCGGATATCAGAAGCAGAACGAATGGTCTGGGTTTTCTGTACGCCTTCAAACAGCGGAACAGTCACTTTGTCTTCCACGCCCAGCGCCATCGCCACAGCCCATGCCTGAGTCAGATCTTTGCCCAGGTCACCACCCATGAAGTTGACGTGGTATTTAGTCATCTTCACGCCTTCCGGCAGTTTTTTCTTCACATTATCAGAAATATGCAGAACTTCTTCAAACTGATAGCAGTGCGGGCAGAAGAAAGAGAAAAACTCCAGCACTTGCGGCGCGCCAGCTACCGGTTTTTCCAGGGTAGTGTACTGTTTACCATCTTCATACTGCGCCGCCGATGCGCTAAACGCTAAAACTAAACCAGCCAGCGCCAGCCAAATCTTTTTCATGATCTACTCTCTCCGATTAATACATAGGTGTTAATTGCAAAGGGGGTTCTTGTAGAACTTTTGCCTGTTCTATAAAAGTCGCCGTCTGTCGCAGCCAGTAATCTTCCCCGGTTAACCACGGGAAATTTTTCGGGAACGCGGGATCAGCCCAACGCCGCATTAGCCAGGCAAGATAATAAACCAAACGCATGGCGCGTAAAGGTTCAATCAGTCCGATTTCAGCGGTGTCGAACTCGCTAAATTCTTCATAAGCTTCAATAATAGTTTCCAGTTGCATCCGCTGCTCGGCTTTATCGCCATTGAGCAACATCCACAAATCCTGAACGGCTGGACCATTACGTGCATCATCCAGATCAACAAACATTGGACCATCGCGCCAGAGAATATTCCCGGCGTGGCAGTCTCCATGTAGCCGCAGAACGGTGAAATCTTCCCGCCAGTGTGCTGTAACGGCGGCAATCAGCTCATCTGTCGCTTTCAGGAATGCCGCTTTCAACCCGGAAGGTATCAGTGTAGCGTCCTCAAACAGCTTGCGTGGCTCAATGAGATATTCGTTCAAACCGATGGTCGGGCGATGGATAAAAAGCTGTTTGCGCCCCGTCTGGTGCATACGCCCTAAATAACGCCCAACCGCTTCCATCTGATCGATATTATCAGCTTCGAACTGGCGACCACCGACGCTTGGAAAAACAGCGAAATAAAATCCCTGATGATTCAATAAAGTCTGACCGTTAAAGGCCACAGGTGCTGCGACCGGAACTTCATCATTTACCAACTGCAACGCAAATTGATGTTCTTCGAGGATTTGATCGGCTGTCCAACGTTCAGGGCGATAAAATTTGACGACAAAACGTCGACGATCTTCGTCCTGAAATTGATAGACACGGTTTTCATAGCTGTTAAGCGGGGTAAGACCGGAATCCACCCGGATCCCTTGCTCAAATAGAGCATCCATGATGGTATCCGGGTGTAGTGTCTGGAAAGTAAAAGCGCTGTTGTTCATCCCATCATCCGGAAAACATTACGAATGATGAAGGATATCATTTCACGATGATTTTGGTGGCACCGCTTACAAGCTTTTACTCTTTAATTACGCCACGAGCGCGTAACAGCGCCGTTTTGAAGTCTTCTTCATAATCTTTCTGCAAACCCGGGATCACCGCATCTTTCGCGGAATCACGCATTTTCAGGTGATAGATCAGAATGTCATCCGTCAAATCCGCCAGTTCGCCGTCAAAACCTGACTCTTTCGCCAGTTTCTGCAAAAATTGCAACAGGTTAAGGTCTGGCTCTTTTTGCCAGGCTGGCTGGAGGAGTTCAATAACTTCATTCAGACGTTTACATTTCATAGTAATGCTCCTTACTCTTGAGACAGACACGTTAGCAGGGTCAATCCCACAATAAAAGAGGCGATATCGGTGAATCTGATGACGACGATAACAGGCGTTGTGCTGGCAGGCGGTAAAGCCAGACGAATGGGCGGCGTAGATAAAGGATTGCTTGAATTAAACGGCAAACCATTATGGCAACATGTCGCTGACGCGCTTATGACGCAGCTCTCTCACGTCGTGGTTAATGCCAATCGCCATCAGGAAATCTATCAGGCAAGCGGTCTGAAAGTGATTGAAGATTCACTGGCGGATTACCCAGGCCCTCTGGCAGGAATGCTTTCAGTAATGCAGCAGGAAGCAGGCGAGTGGTTTTTGTTTTGTCCGTGCGATACTCCTTATATTCCCGAGGATTTAGCAGCCCGGCTTAATCATCAGCGCAAAGATGCGCCTGTCGTGTGGGTCCACGACGGTGAACGCGATCACCCGACTATTGCTCTGGTAAACCGCGCAATTGAGCCTTTATTACTGGAATATCTGCAAGCAGGAGAACGCCGGGTAATGGCATTTATGCGTCTGGCTGGCGGTCATGCGGTTGATTTCAGCGATAATAAAGATGCATTTATTAACGTGAATACGCCAGAGGAGCTTGCCCGATGGCAGGAAAAACGATGATACCGTTACTCGCCTTTGCCGCGTGGAGTGGTACCGGAAAAACTACGCTTTTGAAACAACTGATCCCGGCATTATGCGCCAGAGGGATCCGTCCAGGGCTGATTAAGCATACGCACCATGATATGGATGTTGATAAGCCAGGCAAAGATAGCTATGAGCTGCGCAAGGCTGGCGCGGCACAAACCATCGTTGCCAGCCAGCAACGATGGGCCTTGATGACGGAAACACCAGACGAAGAAGAGCTGGATCTACAGTTTCTCGCAAGTCGAATGGATACCTCAAAGCTGGATTTGATTCTGGTCGAAGGGTTTAAGCATGAAGAGATCGCAAAGATTGTGCTGTTTCGCGATGGAGCCGGACATCGACCTGAAGAATTAGTGATAGACAGGCATGTTATTGCTGTAGCCAGTGATGTGCCGCTTAATCTTGATGTCGCATTACTGGATATTAATGATGTTGAGGGGCTGGCTGATTTTGTGGTGGAGTGGATGCAAAAGCAGAACGGATAAGCAAGAGTAGGCTGGATAAGACGCGCCAGCGTCGCATCCGGCATTTTTTTCTGCGCCAATGCAAAAAGGCCATCCTGACGGATGGCCTTCTGCTTAATTTGATGCCTGGCAGTTCCCTACTCTCGCATGGGGAGACCCCACACTACCATCGGCGCTACGGCGTTTCACTTCTGAGTTCGGCATGGGGTCAGGTGGGACCACCGCGCTACG
>NZ_JBJQLJ010000025.1:0-68256 GCF_046486385.1 Escherichia sp. WS33
ATGCCGCTGCCTGAAGCTTCGCAACGTTAAGCTGATAAACATTCGACGCATTGCGGTTACCCTGGCGACGCGCCTTACGCGTTAACCAGCCTTCTGCTTCCAGCCGTGCGATAGCCGTTCTGACGGTACTCATCCCCGCGCCAATCTGACGGGCAATGGTTTCAATTGATGGCCAGCACACACCTTCGTCATTACTGAAATCAGCCAGGCGGGCCATAATTGCCACGCTGGATAACTTCATGCCTGATGCAGCGCAACCATCCCATACATAGCCGGTTAATTTAGTGCTCATGACCGACCTCTATTTCCCTGAATTTACGACGAAACTGTTCGAGCGGACTGAAGCATTCATGCTCATAACCTTCGCGGAGGTAGATAACCCGTTGTGTTTCCGGTTCCCAACGAATGACTCTGACGGGCACTCCGTAGTGATCTTTGAACCAGCGGTTAACTTGTCGCAAAGGACTGTCTCCTTCTGCCGGTTGAAATCACCCACAGCCCACTCTGCAAAGCTGTGGGTTACAATTTCCCTGTCACCTGGTACATTCACTGCATAGCAATACTCCACCTTCGCTTTTCCACCCGGTACAGGAAGCGCAATCAGTTGCGAGCGACGGTAGGGTGTTGTTAAACTGTTCATGCGTTAGTTTCTCCACAATTAGAAGCAATCGACGCCACGACGCCCGGAGCTGCACACTCGCGGGCGTCATTACTTTCTGAAATGCAAAAGATTTTGTAGACCAGTGCTGCATGCTCCTGCAGCTTCGAAATTGACAGGTACAGTTCGTCGTTAATTGCTGCCTGCTCGTGTGGTTCCACCACCCCGTCTTCAATTGCTGAACGAATCTGTTTTGAATAACTGCCGATCTGTTCAATGACCTCCAGCAGGCGTTGGTTGATATCGGCGTTCTCTACTTCCTCAATTTCAGGAAGCGATACAAACACCCCACCAGCAGACTGTGCGACTGCATCCGCAATGTGGTGAGTGCCAGCAGCACGCTGTAAAACCATTGCCCATCCCAGCGGGAAAATCTGATCGCCATCGGCACGAAGGCGGTTAAATAATGCGTTCTCTGTTACATCCAGCCAGTCAGCAGCTTCAGCGTAACCCCCCGGCAATGCCGCGATAGTTTTTCTGACAGCTTTCACGTACCACTCAGGCTGTTTTTCTACTTTCCAGTGATGCTTACCCACGGTTAGCCTCATCGTTCTGTGGTTTCTGTTAATCGATTTATCCATTAGATTTTTCATAAAGCTCAGGTTTAAATGGCAACCGTCCGCAAGTTCTATATGCAGCTTCTGCTGCACGTCCTTTTGGAATTAACTGGCCCGGACGGTTTCGCCACTGATAAACGGCTTCAGTTGTTATGCCGAAAAAAGCAGCAACTTTCTCAATACTGCCGAAGTAGCTTTCGATATCGTCAGTTGTCATACGCCCTCCAAACTAAGTTTTATTAGATGCTAATTACAAATCTATCTTTGGTCAATAAAAACTAAGATTACTTAGCAATTCAAGAAATGGTGCTCCTATGGAAACGGTTGGTCAGCGTATAAAAGCTCTGAGAAGAGTTACCAGAACGTCCCAGAAAGAATTGGGTAAATTTTGTGGAGTAAGCGACGTTGCTGTGGGGTACTGGGAGAAAGACATCAATACCCCTGGTGGGGAGGCACTTTCGAAATTAGCGAAGTTCTTCAATACGTCAATAGATTACATTCTTTATGGTGCTGAGTTTGAAGGCAAACTCGTCACAAACATGCGCAGAGTTCCTGTAATATCGTGGGTTCAGGCTGGGCAGTTTACTGAGTGCAGGGCAGCAGAAGTGTTTAGTGAAGTGGACAAGTGGGTAGATACATCATTAAAGATTGGTGATAACTCATTTGCATTAGAGGTTAAAGGTGACTCCATGACTAACCCTAATGGCCTCCCAACAATACCAGAAGGCGCAACAGTGATTGTAGATCCAGATGCAGAACCTCGTCATGGAAAAATAGTCATCGCTCGACTTGATGGAACAAACGAAGCTACAGTAAAAAAATTAGTCATCGATGGCCCTCAAAAGTTTTTAGTGCCATTAAATCCTCGGTATCCCAACATCCCTATCAATGGTAATTGCCTTATCATTGGTGTAGTCAAAGGAGTTCAATACGAACTCTAAGACCTCTCTTCTCTAACTAAGGCACCGAGCTAAGAAAAGTTTGGTGTTTTCTCTTGCCATAATAACTAAGTTAAGTTAGATTTTATATCAAAGATAACGAACAGGCAGGACGCCCACGAAGTAGCCGCCGGTGGCGTATGAATGACCGGATGATTCGTTAGCAACAAAAAAAGCGCCCTATAGGACGCTTCGCTCTTTAACAATCCTGGTATCCCCGTAACAAAAGAGGGTTCTATGGTCATATTCTGTGCTTACGTTCATCCTAATGGATTTTTTATCAGCACCAACCAACAAGACGAATTCTGGATTCTACTTAGTAAGCAGATCGGATGGGGACGATTCTGTCTAATCCGACCAGAATCAGAATTTACAGAGAATGGAGGGCTTTTTGAATTACGTGAAATACGTCCGGCAGATGGTCAAGCCCCTGACCAAGTAATCGAATCGTCAGCTGTTTTATGGCGTCGGCAGGAAGCGTTCGAAGCTGAGAAAGTAATTTCTTCTTATCTTCAGTCGTGGCAGAAGTAGAACTATTGATGATACGTTCAAGTTCACAGAGAGTCTCATCATGCAATCTTATTGTCATAATCCCAAGAATAGCTTTAAGACCTCCATCATCACGAATGAAATCAATTCCATCTTTAGTAATTCTTAATTCAGGAATATTTATATTTATGCCATCCAAGTAATAATCAAGAGCATTCTTAATCAAGCCATGTTCTTCGAGATAAATTAAGTTCGAAATTAGGACATTATCATCTCCAAATGCGTCACGAACAGACTGCAACGCATCATCAGAAATTTCATAAGGATGAGCATCATACAGTATTTGTAACAACTGCCTTTGTGCACTTCTATCAAATTTGTCCATCTTAAATAATCACCATGTTATTGGGGGTATCAAGATTAACCGAATCCTTGTTGTTGGGGAATAACCAGGTCCACCTCGCCTGATGTGGCTAAAAGCAGGCACATAACAGCTAAGTATTTTCAACCAGAGAGAATCCTTAGCGTTGTGGTGAATGCGGCTCAGCGCACGCGGGTTAAGGTTGAGGCTGACAGTCGACCTTCTGTGGATACCCACCCGCCTGGTGTGCAACCTTCGCCAGGCACCGGGAGGCACCCGGCACCACAACAGCCACTGCTTTGGCGGTACCAGTTTGTACACTTGCTTCCGGCTGGCACCGCTCTTTTTACAAAACAGAGAAGAGCATCACCGGACGACGGGCTCATAACCCAATCCATCCGGGCGGCTGCCACCGCAGGTGTTCTTCTCTGTTTTGTGGAGAAACTAACCGCCCCTGCGGGGGCATCTATTGAAACGTAATTGACTCAATAATCGCCGGATGGCGAGGGCTTCCTTTTCCCAAAATTCAGCGCGGTGCAGCGCATATAAAGTGGAGAACGAAATGTCATTTATTAAAACTTTTTCCGGGAAGCATTTTTATTATGACAAGATAAATAAAGACGACATCGTTATTAACGATATCGCGGTTTCCCTTTCAAATATCTGTCGCTTTGCTGGTCATCTTTCACACTTCTACAGCGTTGCCCAACATGCGGTGCTTTGCAGCCAGCTGGTACCGGAGGAGTTTGCTTTTGAAGCGTTAATGCATGATGCAACAGAAGCGTATTGCCAGGACATCCCCGCACACTGAAACGCCTTCTTCCTGACTATAAACGGATGGAAGAAAAAATAGACGCAGTAATCCGTGAGAAATACGAGTTGCCCCCGGTTATGAGCACGCCTGTGAAATATGCCGATCTCATCATGCTGGCAACTGAACGCCGCGATCTCGGGCTTGATGATGGCTCTTTCTGGCCGGTACTGGAAGGCATCCCGGCAACAGAGATGTTCAAAGTTATTCCACTGTCACCAGGCCATGCCTATGGGATGTTTATGGAACGCTTCAACGAGTTATCGGAATTACGCAAATGTGCATAACTCATGTAGTTAGTTTTTCTGGCGGGAGAACATCTGCATATCTTGTTCACCTAATGGAAGAACAAAGAAAGGCTGGCAATAACGTCTGCTACATCTTTATGGATACCGGTTGCGAACATCCGCTGACATACCGCTTTATTCGAGAGGTTGTGAAGTTCTGGGGCATACCGCTAGCTGTGTTGCAGGTCAATATCAATCCAGAACTTGGGCAACCAAATGGTTATACGGTATGGGAACCAAAGGATATTCAGACGCGAATGCCGGTGCTCAGACCGTTTATGGACATGGTTAAAAAATATGGCACGCCATACATCGGCGGCCCGTTCTGTACTGACAGGCTAAAACTCGCTCCTTTCACGAAATATTGCAATGACCATTTCGGACGAGGGAATTACATCACATGGCTGGGTATTCGCGCAGATGAACCCCGCAGACTGAAACAGAAATCGGGTGTCCGGTATCTTGCCGAGCTGTCAGATTTTGATAAGTCGGATGTTATCCGGTGGTGGCGTAAACAACCTTTTGATTTGCAAATCCCGGAGCACCTCGGGAACTGTGTTTTCTGCATCAAAAAGTCAACGCAAAAGCTGGGGCTTGCATGTAAAGACGAACCTGGTCTGATGCGAGTTTTTAATGAACTGCTTACGGGTAAACACGTCAGAGATGGTCATCGCAGGACAGGTAAAGACGTAATATACCGTTGTCACCTGACGCTTGATGGGATCGCCAGAATGTATACCGACAGCGACTACAAAAATTTATATCAGGCGATGGTGCAGGCCAAGAGATTTGATACCGGGTCGTGTTCAGAGTCATGTGAAATCTTTGGTGATCAATTGGAATTGAAATTCGAAGAGGTAGGGGTATGACAACAAAAATTAACTACTATGCTCTGCGTGAGCGCGCACGGAATAAAGTGCAGAGCATTGAGTTCGCCTTTACACAGAGTGCATTCGCTGAGATTCGCGCTGAGCTTGAAGATGAGTTAGAACTGGCACGGATTGCACTGGCATTTCTGGAAGTAGAGCCAGATGAACGCGCAGCCTATGAATTATTCATGGAAAAGCGTTTCGGTAAAACAGTCGATCGTCGGAGAGCAAAAAACGGTGATAACGAGTACATGGCGTGGGATATGGCTCTCGGCTGGATCGTCTGGCAACAACGCGCTGGCATGAGTCTTACAACTGTACAACCGCTGGAGAGTCAACAATGAACAACTTAATGACAACTAAACAAGTAGCCGACTTCTGTGGCGTTTCAGTATCAACAGTTCTTCGCTGGAACAGCGTAAACAGGAGAACTGGCCAGAAATACAGGCCTGACTTTCCAGATCCTGATATTAAATCCTGCCCCAATAAATGGGCATCACACAAGATATACAGGTTTGCGGGAGTTATTGAGTAATACGTATTAGTTCAGATGTGAACTAACACATCTATGGCACAGAGCTAAACCTAATCTGACTGTCTACTCTGTGCCATAAGTGGATGTTAATTACTTCTTGGTATTTTAATGGTTGGATAGCTTATCAAGATTACTAATCACCCTGTGATGTAAAATAAAACCAATGGTATTCTAGAGCTTGCATAGACAACCCAACCTTGTCCCTCAATAGGACACCATTCAGCTCCTGATAGTACCTATCGCGCACCATATCACTTACGTGAATCCTTAAAGTCGCTGGGTCAATAGATATTAGATAGTTATCAAAGAGACGATGTATATCAGTACGCAATAACAAGCCATTTTTTATATGATTATCCTTATCTCCTCTGTAAGGATAAATATGAGCTGCATCAAGTACTGCTATTGTTTTGCACCCAGTAAAGGCACATTGCCCCCAAACGTTTATCAGTTTATTTCTGAAGTCGCTTTGACCTATACGTATCGTGACGTTTCTATTTATAACCTTTCGTTCATCAGAGTTATTTATTTTAAAACTCCCCGCTGTTGAAAAATCAAATTTTTCAGTCGCACTAAATATTTTTTTAGATTGTTTTTTTACTTTTGCAAGCTGTAAATCTGACTTTATTTGTAAGGGTTTTGAGTTTTCTTCATCAAACGATGGAAGTTGAAGTTCTTTAATCATGCTGGTAGATAGAAAATTTTTGTAACTCATTAACTTAAAATCTAATCCTCGCTCATAACGAATTTTAGAGAGCACTATTGCAGCTTCTTCAATGTATTTAAAACTACTTTTCCTTTTATCCCATAATTGAGATAAACAATCTGCATTTAACCTATCATATCTTGATAAAATCTCACCCAAACTGCTGGCTTTAGCGGCGCTATCATAGTTTATATACTGTTTTTCTTGGGAATCTTCAATGGAATCCAGAATAAAATTTATATTTACATGATTATCTACATCTGCATCTGCATCTGCATCTGCATCTGCATCTGCATCTGCATCTGCATCTGCAGATGAATCATTAAAATTATCGTAGTCAAGAGAATTTTGATCACTCCAAATAGGTAGCGATAGATAGCAAATATTATCAATACTGTCGTCCACCAACATTAATTTTTGGTGGAGTAAAAATAATATAACTGAAGCTTCAAGGTAATTCATTTCTTGTGACAAGAATTTTTCTTTAAGCATATCAAAGTCATATTGTACGTATTCATTTTTTTTCTTTGATATTACGGAGAGTTGCTCTTCACTTAAGACCACTGGCCTGTCTTCTGATATATTACGAAGTAAGTATGAAATCAATTTTTTTTGATTTTTTTTAGAATCTTCAGACCTAGGAGGTTCGAGAAACACACCTTCAAGTCTATCCAATGCTTTAAGGCAACTTCCCGCAAGCCTAGTCATCGCATCTTTTCTTGTTTGAATTAGAGGATCTGCATAGATAACAAAATTATCCCCATTACGAATATGAGCTATTTCAAGCTGATATACATCTAGATTTTTTATAAGTTTAAATACAAATCCGTATTTTTGCATTCTATGCAAAGTCAGTGTCGGTATAATATCTTTATTAGATTCTTCATCCAAATTATAGTTTTTTATTCTTTTGTACAACCAATTTGTTGCAGAGGAAGAGCAAATTAACTCATTATATTGAATTTTACTATTTTTAGTTATCAGATTTAGAAGAGACATTCCAAACAATGCCTGAATACAATCTACATAATAAGATATAGTTGTATAATCTGGATGTCCTTTATAGGGGAGAGAATCTATTGAAATAAAACCTGAGTTATAGAATCTCATAAAGTTTTTTTCAGATAACACCATGATCCCTAACGTAGTTCTGTCAATAACATTCTGTCCATTTTTTATTATCTCAAGTAGGCTTACTGAAGCTAGTAAGGAAATATAATGCGAACCTAAAGTAGCGAGATCTCTGTGCGAACTTATAGATCTATTTTTACCCTTTATTCTAGGGGGTATAAAAGCCTGGATTGAATTAAAGTTATTTGAAAAACCAAAAGCCATGTTCAATTCATTGTTGATGTAACACTCTTTAACATTCGGTTTCTGTACGCCACCCCATGCTGAAATAATACTATTAGATTTTAATATTTGTTTTTTATTGTTTTTCAAATTCAAATGATTGCAAACTAAACTGGCAACATTATTCTCTGCTTTTTTTTTACTCTCACCACTTCCGATAAATATCTGTCCATTAGGAAGTGCTATTTCAGACTCATATATTGGTGCATGCTCGGTCCCACCAGCCAAGGTGGTTTTGTATGTAGGGATTATGTGTTGATGTCTTTGGAAATATTCATGTAAAAGAGTTTTTGGGGGTTTGCCAACAAATGACTCCGTAATAGAAAGGCTTTCAACAAAAAATTTGAGATGTAATATGATATCACAATTAGATATCGCCCCTAGGTAAAATTGAAATATTTGAATTATCATAGAAGATGAGTTGATTTCTTCTTGTTTTACTCCAGGACCAAATTCTGTTTGTTGGTAGACTTTTGTTAAGGGAAAATTTGTAACAACAAGCTCTCTTAGTTTTTTCTTCAGGCTGCTAGTCATAATGCTTAAATTGTTACCATCCGCACCTTCTATACTCAGAGACCGACAAGCGCAGATTAAATCCTCAAGCGACTTACCAACTGATACAGTTGCGTTAAACAATTCAGTATTGCAATTAAAAGATGAACGATGACTTATCTGAATATAATTTTCGTTGATATGATTTATGAATAACTTATTCATTTTCACCTCGTGTATTATTCGATAAAGATCACATTGTACGTGATATCAACTACTTGCTCAAAGCAGATCGTCATATCCTATTGCGTTCTAGCTACGTAAACTATCCTATCAGTTAGAGTCTGAGTTAGTACAAGTAACAATCGATTCAACTCTCTCCCACCATGCCTGGTAGGCTTTACGCTGTTCTTCTAGATAATCGCTCTTGTCATAAACTTGCCATACCCCTGGCAGTTTATGACCTAGCATTATTTCTGCAATATGAGGCGCAGTAAGATCAGAAAAGTTTGTTCGTGCTGTTCGTCTCAAATCATGAAGAGACCAATGAGGAAATTGATACCCCAAACGCCGCCATGCGTACTGCATTAAATTGTAAGGCAGCGACTGCAATGATGTCCGACCAACTGGTTCCCTGCTTCCTTCCTTAGTAAAAAGCATATCGGAACCGTTGTTCATAGAGATAACGTATTTTATAAGCTCTTCAACCGGTTCAATAATGGGCCGCTTTAGCGGTTCGCCTGTTATATCCCCTGTCTTATGTCGTTCTGGTGGTACAGTCCATATCTTATTAATGAAATCAAAATCGTCCACCTTGGCAGTAATTAGCTCTGAACTACGGCAACCAAAATGAAGCAATAGTTTAATGAAGGCCCGGTATTTAGGAACCATTCGAGAACCATCGATCGCAGCATAAAGGATTTTAATTTCATCATGTGTCAGAAACCGTTTCTTCTGACCTTTACGGATATCCATATCTTTACCCGTGATATCTGACAGCGGGCGAGTTTCAATGAGCTTTCTCTTATACGCCCAGACATGGGCCTGCTTTGCGTTAATTAGCAATCGGTCTGCTATTGCTGGAGTCTTAGTGCTAAGAGGCTCCAGGACTTCTAACCAATCATGCAATGTAGCTGCATCGTGAGGGATATTCCCGATTTTAGAGAACAGGTGCAGCTCAAACGAGCGGAGTATCTGTTCAGAACCTTTTTTATTTTTTACACAATATGCTTCATACCAGGCACGGATCACAGACTCTACCGTCATGGCTTCAGTAGCTTTTCGTTTTTCAGCCTGCTTGACCAATCGTGGATTACGGTTTGACTCGAGTTCACCACGGAGACGGATAACTTCTTCTCTGGCCTCTTTTAATCCAGTTGCCGGGTAAGTTCCGATATCAAGACGCTCACCTTTCCCTGCCCATTGATAACGATATTGGAACACTACGCGACCTTTCGGTGATACTCTGACAGACAGACCATCACGATCGGATTTAACCAAAACCTTATCACGTTCCTTTCCAACGACTGAACGCAACCACGCATCAGACAGCGCCATTACTCACCTTGTACAAATCGCAAAACACCTCTGCTGCTTTGTACATTATGTACAAGCATATGTACAGATTTTTGATGAAAGCAACCTGATCGATTTAAAGTTACATGAAAGAATTTTCAATTAAAGAAGTCACATAACCAAATGTATTTAAATGAGTTATATAGCTCAACCTCAATTAACTGAAAGGATTTTGAAAGAGTGAAAGAGCTTTAATTTGGACTTAATTATTGGGGTGAGAAATAATGGCAAAAGTGCGGCGCTTCGCCACCTCTTGCAAATAAGGAGACAACGTCATAATTCTTTCTTCTTGAGTAAGCGGCATCGCGCCGCGCTTGTTGAAAACGAAAAATTGCGGCTATTTTACCCATCAACGGGGGGGAGGCAATCAGTGTTTACACAGGAGCTGCTCCAGTTCGTGCAACGAAGAAACGGTCCAGGTGGGCGCGATGCCTTCTGGTTGCTCGCGATGGTGCGCATTCAGCCAGCAGGTCGCAAGCCCGGCGTTGATGCCACCGAGAATATCGGACTCGGCAGTGTCGCCAACCATCAGCACGCGTGAACGGTCAGGATTGCCCGCCTGTTCCAGCGCATAATCGAAAATTTTCTTATTCGGTTTGGCAACGCCAACTTCTTCGGAAATCACCAGCAAATCGAAGTAATCACGCAGGCCCGTGCGTTCCAGACGCACTTGCTGCAAGGCGCTAAAGCCGTTGGTGATGATGCCGATTTTGGCGTTGCCACGAATGGCGTTAAGCAGAGAAACCGCGCCCGGCAGCGGCGTGCAGATTTCCGCCATCGCATTAATAAAGGCATCGTTAAGCAAGCCTGCTTCAACTTTCAGCCGTTCGGCCCAGCTCTCAAAACGCCCGTGCTGAAGCTGTAATGAAGTGATCGCGCCGTTTTGATAATCCACCCACAGTGGCTTGTTAACGGCCTGATAGTCCTGAAAATCTTCAGCGGTAAAGGTGACGCTGTAATCAAGAAACATCCGCTGCAGGCCGGTGAATGAGTCAAAGGTAAACAGCGTTTCATCGGCATCAAAGAAAATCCAGTCCCACTTCATTATTCCACCTTGTCTTACATACTGATTGGCAACGCCATGATGATGGCGTCTTCGCGACCGTCCGTGGTGGGGTAGTAATTGCGGCGAATCGTCGCCTCGTTAAAGCCTAAACTTTCGTACAGGGCAATGGCGGCAGCATTTGAGGCACGGACTTCCAGCCATAGTGTCGCCACGCCGCGTTTTTCCAGTTCGTCGATCAGATGTTCCAGCAGCACCCTTCCCAATCCCTGACGCTGATAGTCAGGATCGACCGCAATATTGAACAATGTAGCTTCATCCAGCACCACTTGCGTAATCGCAAACGCCGCCATTTTGCCGTTTTGCGTTAACTGAAAGTTGAGATAACGCTCGCCCTGGTTGCTGGCAAAGGTTTTTTCACTCCACGGAAAGGCGTGGGCGCGTTGTTCAATGTGGTAAGCCGCTGGTAAATCAGTCGTTTCGAGGGAAGAAATCGTGTTCATATGTGCAAATTTGTTGCCATAACGCGGCGCGTGCCGTTGGGTTTGCCCGTAATTCGGTGAGCGCCGGTGATGCCACCTGAGCGCCTTCCAGTGATAGCGGTTCGTCAGTACCCAACCGCCAGCTGTTGCAGCGACTGCCTTGCGGCAGCATCGCGATTTTTTCTGGCGTCAGTTGCAGCACTTGATCGGGGCTGACGGTTAATGCGCGCAGAACATCGCTCACTAAAGGATCGGTCAGGGCGGGAAGATCGTTTGCCACCATCACCAGACGGACGTGTGCCGGGATCGCAATGGCAATCTCCCCCTGCAACGCGCCAGGGCGACGCAGCGACCACTGGGTAATGCCCAGTTGCTGTAACTGCCAGTCTCGTCGGGATGTCATAGCGAATCGCTCCTGTTGTCAGGGGCGCAAATATAGCAAATTCGTCGATACCGCGCCAACATATGGCTATAATCGCCGCCAGTATCAATTGAGGAGCATTCCATGTCTGCATTTACCCCGGCAAGTGAAGTCTTGCTGCGTCACAGTGATGATTTCGAACAAAGCCGTATTCTGTTTGCCGGAGACTTACAGGATGACCTGCCCGCGCGTTTAGATACCGCGGCCAGCCGTGCTCATACCCAGCAATTCCACCACTGGCAGGTATTAAGCCGCCAGATGGGGGATAACGCCCGTTTCAGTCTGGTCGCCACGGCGGATGACGTCGCAGATTGCGATACGCTGATTTACTACTGGCCGAAGAACAAACCGGAAGCCCAGTTCCAGTTGATGAATTTACTTTCTCTGCTGCCGGTGGGGACGGATATTTTTGTCGTTGGCGAGAACCGCAGCGGCGTGCGCAGCGCCGAGCAGATGCTGGCAGATTATGCGCCGTTGAATAAAGTCGACAGCGCTCGTCGCTGTGGCCTCTATTTTGGTCGTCTGGAAAAACAGCCGGTATTTGATGCCGATAAATTCTGGGGCGAATACAGCGTCGATGGCCTGACGGTCAAAACGCTGCCTGGCGTGTTTAGCCGCGACGGTCTGGATGTCGGTAGCCAGTTGCTGCTCTCGACGTTAACTCCGCACACGAAAGGTAAAGTGCTGGATGTCGGCTGTGGCGCGGGGGTGCTTTCAGTTGCCTTTGCGCGCCATTCGCCGAAAATTCGTCTCACCTTGTGCGATGTCTCTGCGCCAGCGGTAGAAGCCAGCCGCGCAACACTTGCGGCCAACTGTGTTGAAGGTGAAGTCTTTGCCAGCAACGTCTTTTCCGAGGTGAAAGGTCGTTTTGATATGATCATCTCCAACCCGCCGTTCCACGATGGGATGCAAACCAGCCTGGATGCGGCGCAAACGCTGATTCGCGGCGCGGTGCGTCATCTTAATAGCGGCGGCGAGCTGCGAATTGTAGCGAACGCCTTCCTGCCTTACCCGGACGTGCTGGATGAGACATTTGGCTTCCATGAAGTGATTGCGCAAACCGGGCGTTTCAAGGTGTATCGCGCCATTATGACCCGCCAGGCGAAGAAAGGTTAATTATCTCGCCGAATACCGTGTCGGATGCGGCGTGAACGCCTTATCCGACCTACAAAACCTGCACGTTAGCCCTTCGTAGGCCAGATAAGACGCGCCAGCGTCGCATCTGGCATCTGCCCCCGCATGCCTACCAAACCTGCACGCTAGTTTCCTGATGGACATTTTTCCAGCAATTACACCTCCGGCGATAATTAACTATTGACGAAAAGCTGAAAACCACTAGAATGCGCCTCCGTGGTAGCAATTCTTTTTAAGAATTGATGGTATGCGAAGGTGGCGGAATTGGTAGACGCGCTAGCTTCAGGTGTTAGTGTCCTTACGGACGTGGGGGTTCAAGTCCCCCCCCTCGCACCAAAAACCACGTTGATATTGCTCGCACTGGGCGAAGGTGGCGGAATTGGTAGACGCGCTAGCTTCAGGTGTTAGTGTTCTTACGGACGTGGGGGTTCAAGTCCCCCCCCTCGCACCAAACGAGGCGATATCAAAAAAAGTAAGATGACTGTGCGAAGGTGGCGGAATTGGTAGACGCGCTAGCTTCAGGTGTTAGTGTCCTTACGGACGTGGGGGTTCAAGTCCCCCCCCTCGCACCAATTATCTTTACTTCCTTTCTTGTTTCTTCCTTGATTTTTCATCCCTGATTCAAATTCATTATCATCAGCATGATGGCAGCAATAAGCGCCAGGCACGATGGTAGCAAAACGTAATGCCGTAACTGTTTGTGATACAGCATCACCGACGTCAATACTAATCCCATCAGAATGACAATCCGCCACTGATCCGGTGATAAATCCGCATACATCAGCCCTGCAATCAGCAATCCTGGCAGCAACACTCCCCAGCCACTGCCCAGCGTACGTTGCAACATGGTTTCATCTCTTTCATTGATAATGATAACCAATATCATATGATAATTTTTATCATTTGCAAGCCAGAGAAATCCCTTGCTATCGGGTAAACCTATCGCTAGGATTAGCAATCATTATCATTTAGATTACTATCCCGATTATGGCCTATCGTTCCGCACCGCTCTATGAAGATGTTATCTGGCGAACGCATCTCCAGCCACAGGATGCTGGGCTTGCACAAGCCGTACGTGCGACGATCGCCGAACATCGTGAACATTTGCTGGAGTTTATCCGCCTGGATGAACCCGCTCCGCTTAACGCCATGACGCTGGCGCAATGGTCATCACCGAATGCGCTAAGTTCTCTACTCGCGGTCTATTCCGATCATATCTATCGCAACCAACCAACGATGATCCGCGAGAACAAACCGCTGATCTCACTATGGGCACAATGGTATATCGGCCTGATGGTGCCACCATTAATGCTGGCGCTACTGACGCAGGAAAAGGCATTAGATGTGTCGCCGGAACATTTCCATGCTGAGTTTCACGAAACCGGCCGTGCCGCCTGTTTCTGGGTCGATGTGTGTGAAGATAAAAACGCAACACCACATTCGCCGCAGCAGCGAATGGAAAGGTTAATCAGCCAGGCGCTGGTTCCGGTTGTGCAGGCACTAGAAGCGACCGGAGAGATCAACGGCAAACTTATCTGGAGTAATACCGGTTATTTGATCAACTGGTATCTTACTGAGATGAAGCAACTGCTCGGCGAGGCGACGGTTGAATCGCTGCGCCATGCCCTCTTTTTTGAGAAAACGCTTACTACCGGTGAAGATAATCCACTCTGGCGTACCGTGGTGCTACGCGACGGCCTGCTGGTGCGCCGGACCTGCTGCCAGCGTTATCGCTTACCGGATGTGCAGCAATGTGGCGATTGTACGCTGAAATGAAAGCACTGCCGGGGAAGTAAACCCGGCATCATGCAGATTAATAGGGATGCAACACATTACTTGCTTCGCAATGCCGCATACATAACAGAATATCTGCGGCCTCCAACAACCCTGCATCAGAACTGACGCCCAGTTTCGACATCACATTAAATTTATGTGCACGGATCGTTTTGATATTGCGTTTAAGCTGCTCGGCAATTTGTGTCATTGAGTAGCCACGCGACATAAAGCGCAATATTTCTCTCTCCGTCGGGCTTAGCGTCCGGCTTTGGTTAATGTACCACTGATTGTTCAGTCGGTCGGTCGCCTGACGTACACCATTTAATGACAAAAAGAGTTCCTGATGAAAAATCTCCAGCGTTGACGCTTTACTTAATACACCGTCCAGCGGTGATGGCGACAATGAACCAATCAGCCGAGCTTCAATATCATCATCCGCAATAACTAAACGCCGGGTACGCGGAAACTTAATCGCCAGTTCAGTCAGGCAAGATAATCCCTCTCTGCGCTCACTTCTCATGGCAGAAAAAGAAAAAATGACCGCCGCAAATGAGATCCGCGACATGGCATCCTGAAATGACTCCTGACTGGTATAGGTATGGAGCTTATAAGGGTTACCCGCAAACTTTCTGAATAAACTCTCAATACCGATACTGCTCATGACGCATTTTTCTATGAGTGCGACATTTCTCTTCTTAATTCGGCTGTGTTCCATTCTGCGGCATCTCCATAAACAGAAGGCAAGTTAAGTTCTCTTGCACCCTGCGCGCTATTTATCCATGCATACATTTCAGCGTTGCTGTGAATTGCCAGTCGACGCATAGCACTGTTTTTTTGGGCGCTGATAGTTTTATTACTTTTCTTAAGCAACGAAGCTATCTGGTTGATGCCCCATCCTTTACCTAATAGCCGCAGTACCTTGCGCTCTGAAAGAGTGAGAATGACGGAGCGATAGCTAAAATCATGAGTTTCATTCATTGCCGGAGAGGTCAGCATGGCGCTGATACGCTCTGCGTGCGTATTGCCGGAACGTACGGTCTTGACCAGATTCTCAATGGGTTCAACATCAGACAATAACGTCGCCGTAGGGCACATGAGCAATTCTACTGCCTGGGAATACCAGGAGCGTGACACCATGAAAACCCAGTGAATTTCCCGATATTGTGAGATTAAAGAATAATAATGTTCACAAACAGAACGAGGATCTTCACTTTCACCGGCTAAATCAGCAATGACTAATCCGGAACGACGTAATTGTAATAAGGTAAGGTCCTCCGCAGAGGCGCTGGATATTATTTCATATTCAGGGAAGTGAGTCCTCATGACCTCTTTTAACCCTGCTTGCATAACAGGTATTTTACTGATAACAATTCCATTTTTGCAGCATCCTGGCAACATATTTCCTCCACATCCACTGTCTAAAAATCATGATGGTTTATTCAGGATATTCATTCCTTAAATGTTTCCAGCAAATTAATAGATTAAGCGAATAAATTATCCTTAGCATTCACTTTCATATCAGCATACTCCTGCTGCACAACAACTCCACTGCATGTGTCAGAAGGTTAGCATCAAATGATAACCTGGTGAAATAGCCTGGAGACATTTAAAATATCTACATTAAGTTGTTAGGAATACTTAATGAAAAACAGAAATCACATTCATTTAATTTATAATTAAATGATATCCCTTCCCGCAGAATGAAAAATCACACAACCAATATTTATTCAATGAAATCTGATGGTTTTAACTTGTTAACATTAAAAAACGTGCCCGGTTATCTATTATCCTGATTCGTAAAGGCCAAACAATAAATTCATTATAGTGATAATATTCATGTGATAGTTTGTTTGCGGCGAGAGATAATTCGCTTTTTATCACCGAGCTTGTCCCGATAACCAGGATTAATCAGCGCAATTTTGATCTTAACCTACCGCAAAACAACCGTGCTTCATGATACAAATGGATTCTCATTATCTGAACAATACGCAGCACGTCTATGACAAAGGGCGAGTTATGCAAACTGAGCAACAGCGAGCCGTAACACGGCTTTGTATCCAGTGTGGATTATTTCTTTTGCAACATGGTGCGGAAAGCGCGTTGGTTGATGAGCTTTCCTCACGACTGGGTCGGGCGTTGGGGATGGACAGCGTCGAAAGTTCTATCTCTTCGAACGCCATAGTGCTGACAACCATTAAAGATGGGCAATGCCTGACATCGACACGTAAAAATCACGATCGCGGCATTAATATGCATGTGGTGACTGAAGTCCAGCACATTGTGATTCTGGCGGAGCACCATCTGCTGGATTACAAAGGCGTAGAGAAACGATTTAGCCAAATTCAGCCATTACGTTACCCAAGATGGCTGGTAGCCTTAATGGTTGGCCTTTCTTGTGCCTGTTTCTGTAAACTCAATAAAGGTGGCTGGGATGGTGCCGTCATCACCTTCTTTGCCAGTACGGCCGCGATGTATATCCGCCAGCTGCTGGCACAACGTCATCTTCATCCACAAATCAACTTTTGCCTTACCGCTTTCGCCGCCACCACCATTTCCGGATTGCTTTTGCAACTTCCCACTTTCAGCAATACACCCACTATCGCGATGGCCGCCAGCGTTCTGCTGCTGGTGCCGGGATTTCCGTTGATTAATGCCGTCGCCGATATGTTTAAAGGCCACATCAATACCGGACTGGCACGCTGGGCGATCGCCAGTCTGCTGACACTGGCTACCTGCGTCGGCGTAGTGATGGCACTGACGATTTGGGGGCTACGCGGATGGGTGTGATCGAATTTCTGTTAGCGTTGGCGCAGGATATGATCCTCGCCGCCATTCCTGCGGTCGGCTTTGCGATGGTGTTCAACGTTCCCGTTCGGGCGTTACGCTGGTGTGCGCTGCTTGGCGCGATTGGTCATGGTTCACGAATGATCTTAATGACCAGCGGGCTGAATATTGAGTGGTCAACTTTTATGGCTTCTATGCTGGTCGGCACCATTGGTATTCAATGGTCGCGCTGGTATCTGGCGCATCCGAAAGTGTTTACCGTGGCGGCCGTTATCCCTATGTTCCCGGGCATATCGGCTTATACCGCAATGATTTCGGCGGTAAAAATCAGCCAGTTAGGTTACAGCGAACCGTTGATGATTACCCTGTTAACCAACTTTCTTACAGCTTCATCGATTGTTGGTGCGTTATCCATCGGTCTTTCCATTCCTGGATTATGGTTGTACCGCAAGCGCCCTCGCGTATAAAATTGCCTCGCTTAAGCACACGGATGAGAGACAGCCTCCTCTCCTCCGTGTGTTACTATAAAAGTTATCTCCCTTCTCGTTCATCGTTCCATATTTGAGAAACAGTATGTCTTCCAGAGTTTTGACCCCGGACGTCGTTGGTATTGACGCCCTGGTACACGATCACCAAACCGTTCTGGCAAAAGCTGAAGGCGGTGTGGTTGCCGTATTTGCTAACAATGCCCCGGCGTTTTATGCCGTCACGCCTGCACGCCTGGCTGAACTGCTGGCGCTGGAAGAAAAGCTGGCGCGTCCGGGAAGCGATGTCGCTCTGGACGATCAACTCTATCAGGAACCGCAAGCCGCTCCCGTTGCTGTCCCCATGGGGAAATTCGCCATGTATCCGGACTGGCAACCCGATGCCGACTTTATCCGCCTGGCGGCGCTATGGGGCGTGGCGCTAAGAGAGCCGGTAACCACCGAAGAACTGGCCTCATTCATTGCCTACTGGCAGGCGGAAGGTAAAGTCTTTCACCATGTGCAGTGGCAACAAAAACTGGCGCGCAGCCTGCAAATCGGTCGTGCCAGCAACGGCGGACTGCCGAAACGAGATGTGAATACGGTCAGCGAACCTGACAGCCAAATTCCACCAGGATTCAGAGGGTAACGATGAAAAACGTTGGCGACCTGATGCAACGCCTGCAAAAAATGATGCCTGCCCATATCAAACCCGCATTCAAAACGGGTGAAGAACTACTGGCCTGGCAAAAAGAACAAGGGGCGATCCGCTCCGCCGCTCTCGAACGTGAAAATCGGGCGATGAAAATGCAGCGCACCTTTAACCGCTCCGGTATTCGTCCACTGCATCAGAACTGCTCCTTTGAGAACTATCGCGTTGAGTGTGAAGGGCAGATGAATGCGTTAAGCAAAGCGCGCCAGTATGTCGAAGAGTTTGACGGCAACATCGCCAGCTTTATCTTTTCTGGTAAGCCAGGAACCGGCAAAAACCATCTGGCGGCGGCAATCTGCAACGAGCTGCTGCTACGCGGTAAATCCGTATTGATCATCACCGTGGCCGATATTATGTCGGCGATGAAAGATACCTTCAGGAATAGCGGTACCAGCGAAGAACAACTGCTTAACGATCTGAGCAACGTTGATCTGCTGGTGATCGATGAGATCGGCGTGCAGACCGAATCGAAATACGAAAAAGTGATCATCAACCAGATCGTCGATCGCCGCTCTTCTTCCAAACGCCCAACCGGGATGCTGACCAACAGTAATATGGAAGAGATGACCAAGTTGCTGGGCGAACGCGTGATGGACCGTATGCGCCTGGGTAACAGTTTGTGGGTGATCTTCAACTGGGATAGCTACCGTAGCCGGGTAACAGGTAAAGAGTATTAATCCCCGTTTCTGGCGGTATACTGCGACACAATTCCACCTTGAGTAATGATGATGAAAACTGTTAAACATCTTCTGTGCTGTGCCATTGCCGCCAGCGCATTAATTTCCACCGGGGTGCATGCTGCGTCCTGGAAAGATGCGCTCTCCAGCGCCACCAGCGAACTTGGCAACCAAAACAGCACGACACAGGAAGGCGGTTGGTCGCTCGCGTCATTAACTAACTTGCTTAGCAGCGGAAACCAGGCCTTAAGCGCAGATAACATGAACAATGCCGCAGGCATTCTGCAATACTGCGCGAAGCAAAAGCTGGCGTCGGTAACCGATGCCGAAAACATCAAGAATCAGGTGCTGGAAAAGCTGGGCCTGAACAGTGAAGAGCAAAAAGAAGACACCAACTATCTGGACGGCATTCAGGGTTTGCTGAAAACCAAAGATGGTCAGCAACTCAATCTGGATAACATCGGAACGACTCCGCTGGCAGAAAAGGTGAAAACCAAAGCCTGCGATCTGGTGTTAAAGCAGGGGCTGAACTTCATTTCCTGAACCGCGAAACGCCGCGTTTTAGCTGTTACCCGGCTGACGCGGCTCTCTCCTGCCCTTTTCCCTGCTCCTGGACGGTTTTCCCCCTGTTACACGGGAAGCGACCGCGATCAAAAAAGTCTGTTTATAAACTAATTCCTAACAACATCGCATTTTTTTGACACTAGAATTGCAGCAATATGGCGACGCCATTACATTGTGCTTCTCAAAAAGCTTAAACGTTGGCTAAACGGCCCGGTTTAGTGAGGATCGCCCGTTGTCAGAACTACTCTCTTTCGCCCTTTTTCTCGCCTCTGTGCTGATTTACGCATGGAAAGCGGGACGTAACACCTGGTGGTTTGCAGCCACATTAACGGTGCTGGGGCTATTTGTCGTTTTAAATATCACCCTGTTTGCCAGCGACTATTTTACTGGCGATGGTATTAACGACGCGGTTCTCTATACCTTAACCAACAGCCTGACCGGTGCTGGCGTCAGCAAATACATCCTGCCGGGTATCGGCATTGTGCTGGGGCTGACAGCGGTGTTCGGTGCGCTGGGCTGGATCCTGCGCCGTCGTCGCCATCATCCGCACCATTTTGGTTACAGCCTGCTGGCGCTCTTACTGGCGCTGGGTTCGGTGGACGCCAGCCCGGCATTTCGTCAGATAACGGAACTGGTGAAATCCCAGTCACGCGATGGCGACCCGGACTTTGCGGCTTATTATAAAGAGCCGTCGAAAACTATCCCTGACCCGAAACTCAACCTGGTTTATATCTACGGCGAAAGTCTCGAGCGGACCTATTTTGATAACGAAGCTTTCCCGGATCTCACGCCTGAACTGGGCGCGTTGAAAAATGAAGGCCTGGATTTCAGCCACACGCAGCAGCTGCCAGGAACGGATTACACGATTGCGGGCATGGTGGCTTCTCAGTGCGGCATACCGCTGTTTGCCCCCTTTGAAGGCAACGCCTCCGCCTCTGTCTCCAGCTTCTTCCCGCAGAACATCTGTCTGGGCGATATCCTGAAAAACTCGGGTTATCAGAACTATTTCGTGCAGGGCGCGAATCTGCGTTTTGCCGGTAAAGATGTGTTCCTGAAGTCGCATGGCTTCGACCACTTATACGGCTCAGAAGAGCTGAAAAGCGTGGTGGCCGACCCGCACTATCGCAACGACTGGGGATTCTACGACGATACCGTTCTCGATGAAGCGTGGAAAAAGTTTGAAGAGCTTTCCCGCTCAGGTCAGCGATTCTCACTGTTTACCCTGACAGTCGATACCCATCACCCGGATGGTTTTATCTCGCGTACCTGTAACCGCAAAAAATATGATTTTGACGGTAAGCCGAACCAGTCATTCAGCGCGGTAAGTTGCAGCCAGGAGAATATCGCGGCGTTTATCAACAAAATCAAAGCGTCACCGTGGTTTAAAGATACCGTCATCGTCGTCTCTTCTGACCATTTAGCGATGAACAACACGGCGTGGAAATACCTTAATAAGCAGGATCGCAATAACCTGTTTTTTGTCATTCGTGGCGACAAGCCGCAGCAAGAGACGCTGGCAGTGAAGCGTAACACGATGGATAACGGCGCGACGGTGCTGGACATTCTCGGTGGCGATAACTATCTCGGACTTGGTCGTAGCAGTTTATCCGGGCAGTCGATGTCGGAAATCTTCCTCAATATCAAAGAGAAAACATTGGCGTGGAAGCCGGATATCATCCGCCTGTGGAAATTCCCTAAAGAGATGAAAGAGTTCACTATCGACCAGCAGAAAAACATGATTGCCTTCTCGGGTAGCCATTTCCGTTTGCCGCTGCTGTTGCGGGTTTCAGACAAGCGCGTAGAACCGCTGCCGGAAAGTGAATACTCAGCACCGCTGCGTTTCCAGCTGGCCGATTTCGCTCCACGCGACAATTTCGTCTGGGTTGACCGTTGCTACAAGATGGCACAACTTTGGGCTCCGGAACTGGCACTCTCCACCGACTGGTGTGTCTCGCAGGGGCAGCTTGGCGGTCAGCAAATTGTCCAGCATGTTGATAAAACAATGTGGAAGGGCAAAACGGCATTTAAAGATACGGTCATCGACATGGCGCGTTACAAAAGCAATGTCGATACGCTGAAAATTGTTGATAACGATATTCGCTACAAAGCCGACAGTTTCATCTTCAACGTCGCCGGTGCGCCAGAAGAGGTGAAACAGTTTAGCGGGATTTCCCGTCCGGAGTCGTGGGGCCGCTGGTCCAACGCTCAGCTGGGCGATGAAGTAAAAATCGAGTACAAGCATCCGCTGCCGAAGAAATTTGACCTGGTGATTACCGCCAAAGCATACGGCAATAACGCCAGCCGTCCTATTCCGGTACGCGTAGGCAATGAAGAACAAACTCTTGTGCTGGGCAATGAAGTAACCACCACCACACTGCATTTCGATAACCCAACCGATGCCGACACACTGGTAATTGTGCCGCCGGAACCTGTCTCAACCAACGAAGGGAATATCCTCGGACACTCGCCGCGTAAGCTCGGGATCGGCATGGTGGAAATTAAAGTTGTGGAACGTGAAGGGTAATTCCTGACTGATGTGTAGGTCGCATAAGGTGCGACCTACACACCTTCTCCGGCCTACAAAACATCATTGAGAAACAGAAAAAAACAGCGCCCAACACTTCCCCGGACGCTGCATGGCAACTTTAATAATCTCGCCTTATCAGAAAGTAATTACACCCTTAATCAACTCACGATTGTTAATCACATCGCGCTCGTAGGTTTCTGCCAGCGTGGCGAACGGATAGCGATGGGTTAACATCATGTCGGCAGTGATTTTCCCTTCTGCCATCAGTCGACCGACTTTAGCGAAATCTTCCGGCGTGGCGTTGCGGCTGCCCATCATCGTCGTTTCTTTTTTATGGAATTCCGGATCGGAAAACTGCAACTCACCTTTAAACAGGCCGACAAATACCACCGTGCCGCCGTGACGAATCAGATTCACGGTGTTATTCATCGCATGTTGATTACCTGTCGCGTCGATCACTTTCTGCGCCAGCGAACCACCAAACTGCGCCCGTAGCTGCGCGTCAAAATCTTCGGCTGACGGGTCCAGTACAGGTAATTCCAGACGCGTTGCCACATGTTCACGGCGCGCTGGACTGGTATCCGCCACCACCACCTGTGCGCCATCGGCTTTAGCGATTGCCGCCGCGCCCAGACCGATTGGCCCCGCCCCGACCACCAGCACCTGCTCGCCGGGAGCAATGGCTGCGCGACGCACCGCATGAGCGCTAATAGCGAAAGGTTCAATCAATGCTGCCGCCTGCGGGTCAATACCGTCTGCGGGCAAAATGTTCGCCACCGGCACGCTCAAATACTCACTAAAACCGCCATCCTGATGCACGCCAATGACTGAAATTTTTTCACAGCAATTGGTACGCCCGCTTTTACACGCCGGGCATTGCTGACAGGCAACATAAGGGATCACAGCAACTTGCTGACCATTTTTAAGATCAGCAATATTTTTACCCAGCCCAACAATCTCCCCACATATTTCATGGCCTAAAACACGTGGATAACTAAAAAATGGTTGATTTCCACCCCAGGCATGAATATCGGTACCGCAAATCCCGACAGACTTAATTTTTATTAATGCTTCATTGTCACCCGGAATAGGTATCTCGCGTTGTTTCCAGACTAATTCTTTCGGCTGCTGGCAAATTAAAACATTCATCGTAGACATGATTCGGCTCTCCATTTTTTGTTGCCTTAGATATCAATGAAAATGAAAAATGGCAGCGGAACGGAAAATCTGTTTTGTGAAAACACACGCATAAAAATGTTTTAAATCGGGTTTTAATGGACTCACAAGGAGGAAAATATGAGTCGTTCACAAAATTTACGCCACAATGTGATTAACCAGGTCATTGATGATATGGCGCGGGGTCATATCCCTTCCCCACTTCCATCGCAAAGTGCGCTGGCGGAAATGTACAACATCAGCCGCACAACAGTGCGTCATATTCTCAGCCACTTACGCGAATGCGGCGTCTTAACGCAGGTTGGAAACGACTATGTTATTGCGCGTAAACCTGACCATGATGACGGTTTCGCCTGTACTACCGCTTCAATGAGTGAACAAAACAAAGTGTTTGAGCAGGCTTTTTTCACGATGATAAACCAGCGTCAGTTACGCCCTGGGGAAACTTTTTCTGAACTGCAACTGGCTCGGGCCGCGGGTGTCAGCCCGGTGGTTGTAAGAGAATATCTTTTAAAATTCGGCCGTTATAATCTTATTCAAAGCGAAAAACGCGGCCAGTGGAGCATGAAGCAATTCGATCAATCCTACGCCGAGCAGCTGTTTGAGCTACGCGAAATGCTCGAAACACATTCACTTCAGCACTTTCTCAACCTGCCTGATCATGATCCCCGCTGGCTGCAGGCGAAAACCATGCTCGAACGTCATCGGCTACTGCGTGACAACATCGGCAATAGCTTTCGCATGTTCTCGCAACTTGACAGAGATTTTCACTCCTTACTGCTTTCAGCTGCCGACAATATCTTTTTTGATCAATCGCTTGAGATCATCTCAGTCATCTTTCATTTTCACTATCAATGGGACGAAAGCGATCTTAAACAGCGCAATATCATTGCCGTCGATGAGCATATGACCATTCTCAGCGCTCTGATTTGCCGCAGTGACCTTGATGCCACCCTTGCGCTCCGTAACCATTTGAATTCAGCTAAACAATCAATGATTCGAGCCATTAATGAGAACACGCGTTATGCTCATTAAGTACGGATTAAAAACAGCAAACTATTAGCGGGTGCACGGTTTTATCAAAAGATAAATACCGGGAAATTCCCGCTTACCTATGCTCACAATCAGTCGACTAAAAATTTTTTTGTGAGCGGTAGTAAAGTCCTAAAACTTTAACCTGCCGTTAATGTCAACCTTGCGTAATTCACAATTACGTAAACAATTAAAATTATAAATACAGGAGTCCGGCGTGGAAAAAGAAAATATCACCCTCGATCCGCGTTCTTCATTTACTCCATCTTCGTCGGCAGATATTCCCGTGCCACCAGATGGATTAGTTCAACGCAGTACCCGAATTAAACGCATTCAAACCACCGCCATGTTGTTATTATTTTTTGCGGCGGTAATCAATTATCTCGACCGCAGTTCGCTGTCGGTAGCAAATTTAACGATTCGTGAAGAATTGGGATTAAGTGCCACCGAAATCGGCGCTTTGCTCTCCGTGTTTTCACTCGCTTACGGGATTGCGCAACTTCCTTGCGGCCCACTATTGGATCGTAAAGGCCCACGCCTGATGCTGGGACTGGGGATGTTCTTCTGGTCACTGTTCCAGGCAATGTCTGGCATGGTGCACAACTTTACGCAGTTCGTGTTGGTGCGTATCGGTATGGGGATTGGTGAAGCGCCGATGAACCCATGCGGTGTAAAAGTCATTAACGACTGGTTCAACATCAAAGAGCGCGGACGCCCGATGGGCTTCTTCAACGCAGCTTCTACCATTGGCGTTGCCGTAAGCCCACCGATTCTGGCGGCGATGATGCTGGTGATGGGCTGGCGCGGGATGTTTATTACCATTGGTGTACTGGGGATTTTTCTCGCCATCGGCTGGTATATGCTCTATCGCAACCGCGAGCACGTAGAACTGACTGCCGTTGAACAAGCTTATCTCAATGCAGGTAGCGTCAATGCCCGCCGAGATCCGCTCAGTTTTGCCGAATGGCGCAGCCTGTTCCGTAACCGTACAATGTGGGGAATGATGCTCGGATTCAGTGGCATCAACTACACTGCGTGGCTGTATCTGGCCTGGCTTCCTGGTTACCTGCAAACAGCCTATAACCTGGATTTAAAAAGCACAGGGTTGATGGCGGCTATCCCTTTCCTGTTTGGGGCTGCCGGGATGCTGGTCAACGGTTACGTTACTGACTGGCTGGTCAAAGGGGGAATGGCTCCGATTAAAAGCCGTAAGATCTGCATTATTGCCGGGATGTTCTGTTCTGCCGCCTTTACGCTGGTCGTACCACAAGCGACAACATCCATGACGGCGGTTCTGCTGATTGGCATGGCACTGTTCTGTATTCACTTTGCCGGAACATCCTGCTGGGGCTTGATCCACGTCGCAGTTGCTTCTCGCATGACTGCGTCGGTGGGCAGTATCCAGAACTTTGCCAGCTTCATCTGCGCCTCTTTTGCGCCGATCATTACTGGTTTTATTGTTGATACCACCCACTCATTCCGTCTGGCACTAATCATCTGCGGTTGCGTCACCGCAGCGGGGGCACTGGCGTACATCTTCCTGGTTCGTCAGCCGATCAACGACCCACGTAAAGATTAATCTCCTTATGCCCGATAACATTTTGCTTATCGGGCATTTTCATGGCGATTAAAATGTTTCCCAGTTCTCCTCGCTATCTGCCACGGCCATTTTACGCGGCGCAGCTGGCGTCACGGTTTTTACCACAGCCGATGTTTCACGCTGCTGTTGCTGAATCCGGAACACTGCCACTGCTTCGGTCAGGCGACTGGCCTGCTCTTCCAGCGCGGCGGCGGCGGCGGCAGATTCTTCCACCAGCGCGGCGTTCTGTTGAGTTACCCGGTCCATCTCAGCAACCGCTAAGCCAACCTGATCGATACCACGGCTCTGCTCATCAGAAGCAGAAGCTATTTCGCCCATAATGTCCGTCACGCGGGTCACAGCACTGACAATCTCCGCCATTGTTTCCCCGGCGCTTTCGACCAGTGTAGAGCCAACATCCACTTTCCCCACCGAGTCTTCAATAAGGCTTTTAATTTCACGAGCCGCCTGAGCGCTACGCTGGGCCAGATTACGCACTTCTCCCGCAACCACCGCAAAACCGCGCCCTTGCTCACCCGCACGCGCTGCTTCAACCGCCGCGTTCAAAGCCAGAATATTGGTCTGGAAGGCAATGCCGTCAATTACGCTGATAATATCGGCGATTTTCTGCGAACTGGTGGAGATATCGCGCATAGTCTGCACCACGTTATCTACCACTTTGCCGCCCCGTTGCGCCGTTTCAGAAGCACTTAATGCCAGATGGCTGGCCTGGCGCGCATTCTCGGCGTTCTGTTTCACCGTTGCGGTCAGTTGCTCCATGCTGGCTGCCGTCTCTTCCAGCGAAGCGGCCTGTTGCTCGGTGCGCGAAGAGAGATCGTTATTGCCGGTAGCGATTTCGCTGGCACCGCTATAGATGGCATTGGCCCCGTTGCGCACATCACCGACGGTACGCATCAGCTCTCCCTGCATATGGCGCAAACTCTCTGCCAGTTGCCCCATCTCATTAGAGCCATCCACCTCAATCGGTTTCACCAGATCGCCGCCTGCAATATGACGGATGCTGTCAATCAGGCGATTCATTGGCGCTACCAGCGAGGCTTTAATACCGAACCAGACGGCGAAGATGACCGCCAGTACGACGATCATCACGCCCACCAGAATCCACATCGCCTGGCTGTAGGAGGCATTGTTATCGCTGACGGCGATATCATAGAGCCGATCGTTTTGCTCCATGTAAGCCACATACTGCTTCTCGAAACCGTCTTGATATCCCTGGGTCGGCTGATCAAAGAACTCGTTGATTTTGCCTGCACCTAACAGTTGGATCAGCTCCGCCAGCGCATTGTGATAAATATCGTAATTACGTTTGATCTCTGCCGCTGCGGCGGTGCTCTGACGCGGGTCACGCGGCAACGCTTCGTAATCCGCCCAGTTTTTTTCCGCCTGTTTCAGCGAAATACTGGCACTCTGCATCAGCTCAGCAACGGTTGAACCGCTACCAATATTATTCTGATCCATCATGTAGCGGATACCCGCGCGGTTGAGGGTGTTACGCGTCTGCAACAACGCGACCCAGCTGCCATTCAGCGTGGATTGCTGCTGGCGAATGGTTTGTAAAACAGTGAAATTTTCTTTGTCATTCTTTAAGGCATTAAAGAACAGACCGCCTGATGTCAGTTGTAAAAGGCCAAAAACGGCCAAAACCAGCAGTAAGCTGGTCACGATCTTGATACGTTTTAACATGGTTTCTCTTTCCTGTGGACCGATGCAAGATTTTCGGCCTGGAAAGCAAAAACTTTATGAAAAGGTGTAACCCGCCATCCATGGAAAAACCAGGCGCTGGTTATCAGATACTAAAAAGTTATTCATTATCGCCCGGGATGGCTTCTTGTCGGGAATTGCCCAGAGCAATAAATTCCTCTAACAGATGGGTTAACTGTTGCATTTTCTCGGCAGTAAACTGAGCTTCAATCTGCCGATAGGCTTCTTCAATCTGTGTCTGAGCGCGGTTATACAGCGCCTGCCCCTCTTTGGTTAGCGAGATATAGAGCTTCCGCTGATCATTGATCGGCTTTAATCGCAACACTAAACCGTCGCGTTCCATCCGCGTAAGGATCCCGGTCAGGCTTGGGCGCAAAATGCAGGCGCGATACGCCAGATCGTGAAAATCCATTGATGGGCTTTCCGCCAGAATACGCACGATGCGCCACTGTTGCTCAGTCAAATTATGCCGTTTAACGATTGGGCGAAAATAACTCATCGCCGCTTCTCGCGCCTGGAGCAACGCAATGGTTAGAGAGTCGTGCATTATCTTTCCCCTGAAAAATTCAAAATCATTAATATAGAAACAGTTAATCATCACGTTACCGGGACTGCGCTGCCCCTGCAATTCTTCATTTTATCAAAATTGAGCATATTTTGTTAACTTGCTGATATTTAATATTTTATTATCTTTAAATGTAAATAGTTTGTTAATTAGATCACATTTACATCACTTACTTTTGCCAAACTACGCAATCGGGAATAAAAGTAATCATTAACATATTAATGATTAAAATGATCGAATCCGAGGAGTGGTAATGAAAGGCACTATCTTCGCCGTAGCGTTGAACCATCGCAGCCAACTTGATGCATGGCAGGAAGCGTTCCAGCAATCCCCCTACAAAGCCCCGCCTAAAACTGCGGTCTGGTTTATTAAACCGCGCAATACGGTGATTGGTTGCGGTGAACCGATTCCCTTTCCACAGGGTGAAAAGGTACTGAGCGGTGCGACTGTTGCGCTGATTGTGGGAAAAACGGCGACGAAAGTAGGTGAAGAAGATGCGGCAGAGTACATCGCCGGATATGCGCTGGCTAACGACGTCAGCCTGCCGGAAGAGAGCTTTTACCGCCCGGCAATCAAAGCAAAATGTCGTGATGGATTCTGCCCCATTGGCGAAACCGTGGCTCTCAGCAATGTCGATAATCTGACCATCTATACCGAGATCAACGGGCGTCCTGCCGATCACTGGAATACCGCCGATTTACAACGTAACGCCGCGCAGTTGCTGAGCGCCCTGAGCGAATTTGCCACACTGAATCCAGGCGATGCCATTCTGCTCGGCACGCCACAGGCGCGCGTGGAAATACAGCCAGGCGATCGCGTTCGTGTTCTCGCAGAAGGTTTCCCGCCGCTGGAAAATCCGGTAGTGGACGAACGTGAAGTGACCACGCGCAAGAGCTTCCCAACGCAGCCACACCCGCACGGCACGCTGTTTGCCCTCGGCCTGAACTACGCCGACCACGCCAGCGAACTGGAATTTAAGCCACCGGAAGAACCGCTGGTGTTCCTGAAAGCGCCAAATACCCTCACTGGCGATAACCAGACCTCCGTGCGTCCAAACAATATTGAATACATGCACTATGAAGCGGAGCTGGTGGTAGTTATTGGCAAACAGGCGCGTAACGTCAGCGAAGCCGATGCCATGGATTATGTCGCGGGCTACACCGTGTGTAACGACTACGCCATTCGCGACTATCTGGAAAACTACTACCGCCCTAACCTGCGGGTCAAAAGCCGCGACGGACTGACGCCGATGCTTTCAACCATCGTGCCGAAAGAGGCGATCCCGGACCCGCATAATCTGACCCTTCGCACCTTCGTCAACGGCGAGTTACGCCAGCAAGGCACCACCGCCGATCTGATCTTCAGCGTGCCCTTCCTGATCGCCTACTTAAGCGAATTTATGACCCTGAATCCGGGCGACATGATCGCCACCGGCACACCAAAAGGCTTATCTGACGTGGTGCCTGGCGATGAAGTGGTGGTGGAAGTAGAAGGCGTGGGCCGCCTGGTGAACCGAATTGTGAGTGAGGAAACAGCGAAATGAAAAAAGTAAATCATTGGATCAACGGTAAAAATGTTGCAGGTAACGACTACTTCCAGACTACCAATCCGGCAACGGGTGAAGTGCTGGCGGATGTGGCCTCCGGCGGTGAAGCGGAGATCAATCAGGCGGTAGCGGCAGCGAAAGAGGCGTTCCCGAAATGGGCCAATCTGCCGATGAAAGAGCGCGCGCGCCTGATGCGCCGTCTGGGCGATCTGATCGACCAGAACGTGCCGGAGATCGCCGCGATGGAAACCGCGGACACGGGCCTGCCGATCCATCAGACCAAAAATGTGTTGATCCCACGCGCTTCTCACAACTTTGAATTTTTCGCGGAAGTCTGCCAGCAGATGAACGGCAAGACTTATCCGGTCGACGACAAGATGCTCAACTACACGCTGGTGCAGCCGGTAGGCGTTTGTGCACTGGTGTCACCGTGGAACGTGCCGTTTATGACCGCCACCTGGAAGGTCGCGCCGTGTCTGGCGCTGGGCAATACCGCGGTACTGAAAATGTCGGAACTCTCCCCGCTGACCGCCGACCGCCTGGGTGAGCTGGCGCTGGAAGCTGGTATTCCGGCGGGCGTGCTGAACGTGGTACAGGGCTACGGCGCAACCGCAGGGGATGCGCTGGTCCGTCATCATGACGTGCGTGCCGTGTCGTTCACCGGCGGTACGGCGACCGGGCGCAACATCATGAAAAACGCCGGGCTGAAAAAATACTCCATGGAACTGGGCGGTAAATCGCCGGTGCTGATTTTTGAAGATGCTGATATTGAACGCGCGCTGGACGCCGCCCTGTTCACCATCTTCTCGATCAACGGCGAACGCTGCACCGCCGGTTCGCGCATCTTTATTCAGCAAAGCATCTACCCGGAATTCGTTAAACGCTTTGCCGAACGCGCCAACCGTCTGCGCGTGGGCGATCCGAACGATCCGAATACCCAGGTTGGCGCGCTTATCAGCCAGCAGCACTGGGAAAAAGTCTCCGGCTATATCCGTCTCGGCATTGAAGAAGGCGCAACCCTGCTGGCGGGCGGCCCGGATAAACCGTCCGACCTGCCTGCGCACCTGAAAGGCGGCAACTTCCTGCGCCCAACCGTGCTGGCAGACGTTGATAACCGTATGCGCGTCGCCCAGGAAGAGATTTTCGGGCCGGTCGCCTGCCTGCTGCCGTTTAAAGACGAAGCTGAAGGCTTACGCCTGGCAAACGACGTGGAGTACGGCCTCGCGTCGTACATCTGGACTCAGGATGTCAGCAAAGTGCTGCGTCTGGCGCGTGGCATTGAAGCTGGCATGGTGTTCGTCAACACCCAGAACGTGCGTGATTTGCGCCAGCCGTTTGGCGGCGTAAAAGCCTCCGGCACCGGGCGTGAAGGCGGTGAGTACAGCTTCGAAGTGTTCGCGGAAATGAAGAACGTCTGCATTTCCATGGGCGACCATCCAATTCCGAAATGGGGAGTCTGATATGGGTAAGTTAGCGTTAGCCGCCAAGATCACGCACGTACCGTCGATGTATCTCTCTGAACTGCCAGGGAAAAACCACGGTTGCCGCCAGGGCGCGATCGACGGGCATAAAGAGATCAGCAAGCGTTGCCGGGAAATGGGCGTCGATACCATTATCGTTTTCGATACCCACTGGCTGGTCAACAGTGCTTATCACATCAACTGTGCAGACCATTTTGAAGGCATCTACACCAGCAACGAGCTGCCGCATTTTATCCGCGATATGACCTACAACTACGAGGGCAACCCGGAGTTGGGGCAGCTTATTGCCGATGAAGCCTTAAAGCTCGGCGTGCGGGCAAAAGCGCACAACATTCCCAGCCTGAAACTGGAATACGGCACGCTGGTACCGATGCGCTACATGAATGAAGACAAGCACTTCAAAGTGGTCTCCATTTCGGCTTTCTGCACGGTTCACGATTTTGCTGACAGCCGCAAGCTGGGCGAAGCGATTCTGAAAGCGATCGAACAGTACGACGGCACCGTGGCGGTCCTTGCCAGCGGTTCGTTATCGCACCGCTTTATTGACGATCAGCGTGCAGAAGAAGGGATGAACAGCTACACCCGCGAGTTCGACCGCCAGATGGACGAGCGCGTGGTGAAGTTGTGGCGCGAAGGCCAGTTCAAAGAGTTCTGCAATATGCTGCCGGAGTACGCCGACTACTGCTACGGCGAAGGCAATATGCACGACACGGTGATGCTGCTGGGGATGCTCGGCTGGGATAAATACGACGGCAAGGTGGAGTTTATCACCGAGCTATTCCCAAGCTCTGGCACCGGTCAGGTTAACGCTGTTTTCCCGCTTCCCGCGTAAGGAACCACCATGCCGCACTTTATCGTGGAATGTACTGAAAATATTCGTGAAGAAGCCCGCTTACCTGAGCTGTTTGCCAGTGTTAACACTGCACTGGCGGCAACGGGGATTTTTCCGCTTGGGGGAATACGTAGCCGGGCGCACTGGATCGATACCTGGCAAATGGCTGATGGCAAGCACGATTACGCCTTTGTGCATATGACGCTAAAAATCGGCAGCGGGCGCAGCCTGGAAAGCCGTCAGGAAGTGGGCGAAATGCTGTTTGATCTGATTAAAACGCACTTCGCCTCACTGATGGAGAGCCGTTACCTGGCGCTTTCATTTGAGATTGCAGAGCTGCACCCGACGCTGAATTTTAAACAAAACAACGTGCACGCGTTGTTTAAATAAATTTGCACCAGCTTCCAGGCCGGATGATAAGGCGCAGCCGCATCCGGCAATGCCACAGGATATCGCTATGTTCGATAAACACACCCACACCCTGATCGCCCAGCGTCTGGATCAGGCAGAAAAACAGCGCGAACAGATCCGCGCGATCTCGCTGGATTACCCGGAGATCACCATCGAAGACGCTTACGCGGTGCAGCGTGAATGGGTTCGACTGAAAATCGCCGAAGGTCGCACGCTGAAAGGCCACAAAATCGGCCTGACCTCGAAAGCGATGCAGGCCAGCTCACAAATCAGCGAGCCGGATTACGGTGCCCTGCTGGATGACATGTTCTTCCACGATGGCAGCGATATCCCGACCGATCGCTTTATCGTGCCGCGCATTGAAGTGGAGCTGGCTTTCGTGCTGGCAAAACCGCTGCGTGGGCCAAACTGCACGCTGTTCGACGTCTACAACGCCACGGACTATGTGATCCCGGCGCTGGAGCTGATCGACGCTCGCTGCCACAACATCGATCCGGAAACCCAGCGCCCGCGCAAAGTGTTCGACACCATTTCCGATAACGCCGCCAACGCCGGGGTGATCCTCGGCGGTCGTCCGATCAAACCAGACGAACTGGATCTGCGTTGGATCTCCGCCCTGATGTATCGCAATGGCGTGATTGAAGAAACCGGCGTCGCCGCTGGTGTGCTGAATCATCCGGCAAACGGCGTGGCCTGGCTGGCGAACAAACTCGCACCGTATGACGTACAACTGGAAGCCGGGCAAATCATTCTCGGCGGTTCGTTCACCCGCCCGGTTCCGGCGCGTAAGGGCGACACCTTCCACGTCGATTACGGCAACATGGGCTCCATTAGCTGCCGCTTTGTTTAAGGAGAGAACGATGGAAAACAGTTTTAAAGCGGCGCTGAAAGCAGGCCGTCCGCAGATTGGATTATGGCTGGGGCTGAGCAGCAGCTACAGCGCGGAGTTACTGGCCGGAGCAGGATTCGATTGGTTGTTGATCGACGGTGAGCACGCGCCGAATAACGTGCAAACCGTGCTCACCCAGCTACAGGCGATTGCGCCCTACCCCAGCCAGCCGGTGGTACGTCCGTCGTGGAACGATCCGGTGCAAATCAAACAACTGCTGGACGTCGGCACACAAACCTTGCTGGTGCCGATGGTACAAAACGCTGACGAAGCCCGTGAAGCGGTACGCGCCACCCGTTATCCCCCCGCCGGTATTCGCGGTGTGGGCAGTGCGCTGGCCCGAGCCTCGCGCTGGAATCGTATTCCTGATTACCTGCAAAAAGCCAACGATCAAATGTGCGTGCTGGTGCAGATCGAAACGCGTGAGGCAATGAAGAACTTACCGCAGATTCTGGACGTGGAAGGGGTCGACGGCGTGTTTATCGGCCCGGCGGATCTGAGCGCCGATATGGGTTATGCCGGTAATCCACAGCACCCGGAAGTACAGGCCGCGATTGAGCAGGCGATCGTGCAGATCCGCGAAGCGGGCAAAGCGCCGGGGATCCTGATCGCCAATGAGCAACTGGCAAAACGCTATCTGGAACTGGGCGCGCTGTTTGTCGCCGTCGGCGTTGACACCACCCTGCTCGCCCGCGCCGCTGAAGCGCTGGCAGCACGGTTTGGCGCACAGGCCACGACCGTTAAGCCCGGCGTGTATTAATGCCGGATGCGCTGCACTTATCCGGCCTACACTCGCACCAAATCGTAGGCCGGATAAGGCGTTTACGCCGCATCCGGCAAAAAGCCGTACCAAATCGCGGACCGGATAAGGCGTTTGTGCGCATCCGCCATAAACCTTGTCGTACCCTACAAAAATCCCATTAGAGGAAGAAAAATGAGCGACACCTCACCTGCCATACCGGAGAGTATCGATCCGGCGAATCAGCATAAAGCGCTGACTGCCGGACAACAGGCGGTTATTAAGAAGCTGTTTCGCCGCCTGATCGTCTTTCTGTTCGTGCTGTTTATCTTCTCGTTCCTTGATCGCATCAACATCGGCTTTGCCGGACTCACGATGGGACGCGACCTCGGTCTGAGCGCCACCATGTTTGGCCTCGCTACCACCCTGTTCTATGCCGCTTATGTCATCTTCGGCATTCCCAGCAACATTATGCTGAGTATTGTCGGTGCGCGGCGCTGGATCGCCACCATCATGGTGCTTTGGGGCATCGCCTCTACTGCCACCATGTTTGCCACTGGCCCCACCAGCTTGTACGTACTGCGTATACTGGTTGGCATTACCGAAGCCGGCTTTCTGCCCGGCATTCTGCTGTATTTAACCTTCTGGTTTCCGGCCTATTTCCGCGCCCGTGCCAACGCCTTGTTTATGGTAGCAATGCCGGTAACGACAGCGTTGGGATCGATCGTTTCCGGCTACATTTTGTCGCTGGATGGCGTAATGGCATTAAAAGGCTGGCAGTGGCTGTTTTTGCTGGAAGGCTTCCCGTCGGTATTACTCGGCGTCATGGTGTGGTTCTGGCTTGATGACTCACCGGACAAAGCTAAGTGGCTGACGAAAGAAGACAAAAAATGCCTGCAAGAGATGATGGATAACGATCGTCTGACGCTGGTTCAGCCAGAGGGAGCCATCAGCCACCACGCCATGCAACAACGCAGTATGTGGCGGGAGATCTTCACTCCGGTGGTGATGATGTATACCCTGGCGTATTTCTGCCTGACCAACACACTTAGTGCGATCAGCATCTGGACACCGCAGATCCTGCAAAGTTTTAATCAGGGCAGCAGTAATATCACCATCGGCCTGCTGGCCGCCGTACCGCAGATTTGTACCATTCTCGGGATGGTCTACTGGAGCCGTCACTCAGATCGCCGCCAGGAACGAAGGCATCACACCGCCCTTCCTTATTTGTTCGCTGCCGCAGGTTGGTTACTGGCTTCGGCAACTGATCACAACATGATCCAGATGCTGGGGATCATTATGGCTTCGACCGGATCATTCAGCGCAATGGCGATTTTCTGGACAACACCGGATCAGTCCATCAGCCTGCGGGCACGAGCGATCGGTATTGCGGTGATCAACGCCACTGGCAACATTGGTTCAGCGTTAAGTCCGTTTATGATCGGCTGGTTGAAAGATTTGACCGGCAGCTTTAACAGTGGATTGTGGTTTGTTGCCGCGCTGCTGGTGATTGGTGCGGGGATTATCTGGGCGATTCCAATGCAGTCCTCCCGTCCGCGAGCGACCCCGTAAGGAACGACGATGTGTGACCGTCAGATTGCCAATATTGATATCAGCAAAGAGTACGATGAAAGCCTGGGCACGGACGATGTGCATTATCAGTCGTTCGCCCGCATGGCGGCCTTTTTTGGCCGCCATATGCTGCCACATCGCCACGAACAGTACTTTCAGATGCATTTCCTCAATAGCGGACAGATTGAGCTACAACTTGACGATCATCGCTACTCGGTGGAAGCGCCCCTGTTTGTCCTGACGCCGCCGTCAGTACCTCATGCGTTTATTACGGAGTCTGACGCCGACGGTCATGTGTTGACGGTACGGGAAGATCTGATCTGGCCCCTGCTGGAAGTTCTTTATCCGGGCACTCGGGAAACCTTCGGCCTGCCGGGGATTTGCCTGTCACTGGCAGATAAACCCGACGAACTGGCGGCGCTGGAACACTATTGGCAACTGATAGAGCGGGAATCGGTGGAACAACTGCCTGGACGGGAACACACCCTGACGTTACTGGCACAGGCAGTGTTCACCCTACTGCTGCGTAACGCAAAACTCGACGACCATGCCGCCAGCGGGATGCGCGGAGAATTAAAACTGTTCCAGCGTTTTAATATGCTGATTGAAAGCCATTTTCATCAGCACTGGACAGTACCGGATTACGCTAACGAACTGCATATCACCGAATCACGACTCACGGACATCTGCCGTCGCTTTGCCAACCGTCCGCCAAAACGGTTGATTTTCGACAGGCAGCTGCGAGAAGCCAAGCGGCTGCTGCTGTTTTCTGATAACGCCGTGAACAATATTGCCTGGCAACTCGGTTTTAAGGATCCGGCTTATTTTGCGCGCTTTTTTAATCGCTTAGTCGGTTGCTCGCCCAGTGCTTATCGCGCCAAAAAAGTACCTGTGACGTGAAAATCCCTTAGCCTTAACGGGAAACCAGGCACCACCTGCTATTCCCCTTTCTCCGCCTGGAGCAAGGGGATTTAGTAACGTCAAAAATCGCTAAAAGCGACCTCGATCACAAAACCGTACCCGACCTGAAAAGTACCAGCCATTGTCCCAAAAGTCTCTTCCCGTAATCGCCCCTGCAAGCTTCAATTGAATAACAAAAACAACACACAAAATTAACAATCGTATTCCGATTAATACTGTAGAGGTCGACATGAAACCAGAAGATTTCCGCGCCAGTACCCAACGTCCGTTCACCGGGGAAGAGTATCTGAAAAGCCTGCAGGATGGTCGCGAGATCTATATCTATGGCGAGCGAGTGAAAGACGTCACTACTCATCCGGCATTTCGTAATGCGGCAGCGTCTGTTGCCCAACTGTACGACGCGCTACACAAACCGGAGATGCAGGACTCTCTGTGCTGGAACACCGACACCGGCAGCGGCGGCTATACCCATAAATTCTTCCGCGTGGCGAAAAGTGCCGACGACCTGCGCCAGCAACGCGATGCCATCGCTGAGTGGTCACGCCTGAGCTATGGCTGGATGGGCCGTACCCCAGACTACAAAGCTGCTTTCGGTTGCGCACTGGGCGCGAATCCGGGCTTTTACGGTCAGTTCGAGCAGAACGCCCGTAACTGGTACACCCGTATTCAGGAAACTGGCCTCTACTTTAACCACGCGATTGTTAACCCACCGATCGATCGTCATTTGCCGACCGATAAAGTGAAAGACGTTTACATCAAGCTGGAAAAAGAGACTGACGCCGGGATTATCGTTAGCGGTGCGAAAGTGGTTGCCACCAACTCGGCGCTGACTCACTACAACATGATTGGCTTCGGCTCGGCACAAGTGATGGGCGAAAACCCGGACTTCGCACTGATGTTCGTTGCGCCAATGGATGCCGATGGCGTGAAATTAATCTCCCGCGCCTCTTATGAGATGGTCGCGGGTGCTACCGGCTCGCCATACGACTACCCGCTCTCCAGCCGCTTCGATGAGAACGATGCGATTCTGGTGATGGATAACGTGCTGATCCCATGGGAAAACGTACTGATCTACCGCGATTTCGATCGCTGCCGTCGCTGGACAATGGAAGGCGGTTTTGCCCGTATGTATCCGCTGCAAGCCTGTGTGCGCCTGGCAGTGAAATTAGACTTCATTACAGCACTGCTGAAAAAATCTCTCGAATGTACCGGCACCCTGGAGTTCCGTGGTGTACAGGCCGATCTCGGTGAAGTGGTGGCGTGGCGCAACACCTTCTGGGCATTGAGTGACTCGATGTGTTCTGAAGCGACGCCGTGGGTCAACGGGGCTTATTTACCGGATCATGCCGCACTGCAAACCTATCGCGTACTGGCACCAATGGCCTACGCGAAGATCAAAAACATTATCGAACGCAACGTTACCAGTGGCCTGATCTATCTCCCTTCCAGTGCCCGTGACCTGAACAATCCGCAGATCGACCAGTATCTGGCGAAGTATGTGCGCGGTTCGAATGGTATGGATCACGTCCAGCGCATCAAGATCCTCAAACTGATGTGGGACGCCATTGGCAGCGAGTTTGGTGGTCGCCACGAACTGTATGAAATCAACTACTCCGGTAGCCAGGATGAGATTCGCCTACAGTGTCTGCGCCAGGCACAAAGCTCCGGCAATATGGACAAGATGATGGCGATGGTTGATCGCTGCCTGTCGGAATACGACCAGAACGGCTGGACTGTGCCGCACTTGCACAACAACGACGATATCAACATGCTGGATAAGCTGCTGAAATAACGCAGCAGGAGGTTAAGATGCAATTAGATGAACAGCGCCTGCGCTTTCGTGACGCGATGGCCAGCCTGTCGGCAGCGGTAAATATTATCACCACCGAGGGCGACGCCGGACAATGCGGGATTACGGCAACGGCCGTCTGCTCGGTCACGGATACACCACCATCGCTGATGGTGTGCATTAACGCCAACAGTGCGATGAACCCGGTTTTTCAGGGCAACGGCAAGTTGTGCGTCAACGTCCTCAACCATGAGCAGGAACTGATGGCACGCCACTTCGCGGGCATGACGGGCATGGCGATGGAAGAGCGTTTTAGCCTCTCATGCTGGCAAAAAGGTCCGCTGGCGCAGCCGGTGCTAAAAGGTTCGCTGGCCAGTCTTGAAGGTGAGATCCGCGATGTGCAGGCAATTGGCACACATCTGGTGTATCTGGTGGAGATTAAAAACATCATCCTCAGTGCAGAAGGTCACGGACTTATCTACTTTAAACGCCGTTTCCATCCGGTGATGCTGGAAATGGAAGCTGCGATTTAAGCTCCAGCCCCTTCACGCATTCGTCGAAGGGGCATTTTTATTGTGATCTCAATCACATATCCACCCGATGAATAATTCTTGCCCAACCGCTCACCGCCATTCCTGACCGCTTACGTCCCTAAAATAACCACTCAGTTATTTACCTTACTTTACGCGCGCGTAACTCTGGCAACATCACTGCAGGATAGCGGTCAATTTACCTCCTCAAACGCAACGCAAACCTAGAACGGCTTCGGCCTATGATTAACAAATTACTCTATGAATTTTGGTTTGCAGGAAGGCAGCAAGTGAGTGAATCCCCGGGAGCTTACAACAGTAAGTGACAGGGGTGAACGAACGCAACTGCCGCACCTGTAAGCCAAAAGACGACGAGTAAAATGCCAGGTTTTACTATGGATACGAAAAAACTATTCAAGCACATACCCTGGGTGATTCTCGGAATCATCGGTGCATTCTGCCTCGCGGTAGTTGCATTACGTCGGGGGGAGCACGTCAGCGCCCTGTGGATCGTGGTCGCCTCTGTGTCGGTGTATCTGGTGGCGTATCGCTACTACAGTCTGTACATCGCCCAGAAGGTGATGAAACTCGACCCCACGCGCGCGACGCCTGCGGTTATTAACAACGACGGTCTGAACTACGTTCCGACCAACCGTTACGTGTTGTTTGGTCACCACTTCGCCGCTATCGCCGGTGCTGGTCCGCTGGTCGGTCCGGTTCTCGCCGCACAGATGGGCTACCTGCCTGGCACGCTGTGGCTGCTGGCGGGGGTAGTGCTGGCCGGTGCGGTACAGGACTTTATGGTGCTGTTTATCTCCTCTCGCCGTAACGGCGCATCTCTCGGTGAGATGATCAAAGAAGAGATGGGGCCAGTACCGGGGACTATCGCGCTGTTTGGCTGTTTCTTAATCATGATCATCATCCTTGCCGTCCTGGCGCTGATTGTGGTTAAAGCCCTGGCCGAAAGTCCGTGGGGTGTCTTCACCGTTTGCTCAACCGTACCGATTGCGCTGTTTATGGGTATCTACATGCGCTTTATCCGTCCGGGGCGTGTGGGTGAAGTCTCTGTCATTGGTATCGTGCTGCTGGTTGCCTCTATCTACTTCGGTGGCGTGATTGCTCACGATCCGTACTGGGGTCCGGCACTGACCTTTAAAGACACCACCATTACCTTCGCGCTGATTGGCTATGCGTTTGTTTCCGCATTGCTGCCGGTGTGGCTGATCCTCGCACCGCGCGACTATCTGGCAACCTTCCTGAAAATCGGCGTTATCGTCGGCCTGGCGCTGGGTATCGTGGTGCTGAACCCGGAACTGAAAATGCCTGCGATGACCCAGTACATTGACGGTACTGGCCCGCTGTGGAAAGGTGCTCTGTTCCCGTTCTTGTTCATTACCATCGCCTGTGGTGCGGTATCTGGCTTCCACGCACTGATCTCTTCCGGTACGACGCCGAAACTGCTGGCTAATGAAACCGACGCGCGTTTCATTGGCTACGGCGCAATGCTGATGGAGTCCTTCGTGGCGATTATGGCGCTGGTTGCTGCGTCCATCATCGAACCGGGTCTTTACTTCGCGATGAACACCCCGCCTGCTGGCCTTGGCATCACCATGCCTAACCTGCATGAAATGGGTGGCGAGAACGCGCCGATCATCATGGCGCAGCTGAAAGACGTTACCGCACACGCGGCAGCGACCGTCAGCTCCTGGGGCTTCGTGATTTCGCCAGAGCAGATCCTGCAAACCGCGAAAGACATTGGTGAGCCTTCTGTCCTGAACCGTGCAGGTGGTGCGCCAACGCTGGCGGTAGGTATCGCTCACGTGTTCCACAAAGTGCTGCCGATGGCTGACATGGGCTTCTGGTATCACTTCGGTATTCTGTTCGAAGCCCTGTTCATCCTGACCGCGCTGGATGCGGGTACTCGTTCTGGCCGCTTTATGCTGCAAGACCTGCTGGGTAACTTCATCCCGTTCCTGAAAAAAACCGACTCTCTGGTTGCCGGTATCATCGGTACTGCGGGCTGTGTGGGTCTGTGGGGCTACCTGCTGTATCAGGGCGTGGTCGATCCGCTGGGCGGCGTTAAGAGCCTGTGGCCGCTGTTCGGTATTTCCAACCAGATGCTGGCAGCCGTAGCGCTGGTACTGGGCACCGTTGTGCTGATTAAGATGAAGCGCACCCAATACATCTGGGTAACTGTTGTTCCGGCTGTATGGCTGCTTATCTGCACCACCTGGGCGCTGGGCCTGAAACTGTTCAGCACCAACCCGCAGATGGAAGGCTTCTTCTACATGGCAAGCCAGTACAAAGAGAAGATTGCTAACGGTACTGACCTGACGGCGCAGCAGATTGCCAACATGAACCACATCGTTGTAAACAACTACACCAACGCAGGCCTGAGTATTCTGTTCCTGATTGTGGTGTACAGCATCATCTTCTACGGTTTCAAAACCTGGCTTGCGGTGCGTAACAGCGACAAACGTACTGACAAAGAAACTCCGTACGTTCCAATCCCGGAAGGCGGCGTGAAGATCTCTTCGCACCACTAACCGTGTTTAGCCCCGCTTCGGCGGGGCTTTGTTCTTATCAGAGTGAACTATGTTTGGTAACTTAGGACAGGCAAAAAAATATCTCGGCCAGGCGGCGAAGATGTTGATTGGCATTCCAGACTATGACAACTACGTCGAGCATATGAAGACCAACCATCCCGACAAGCCGTACATGAGCTATGAAGAATTCTTCCGCGAACGCCAGAACGCACGCTACGGCGGCGATGGTAAAGGCGGTATGCGCTGTTGTTAATGGAGAGAGCATGAACCCGATTGCAGTTACCCTACTCACCGGTTTTTTAGGCGCGGGCAAAACCACCCTGCTGCGCCATATTCTTAATGAACAACACGGCTACAAGATTGCCGTGATTGAAAACGAATTCGGCGAAGTCTCCGTTGATGATCAATTGATTGGTGATCGCGCAACGCAGATCAAAACGCTGACCAACGGCTGCATCTGCTGTTCGCGCTCCAACGAGCTGGAGGACGCGCTACTCGACCTGCTGGATAATCTCGACAAGGGCAATATTCAGTTCGATCGTCTGGTCATTGAATGCACCGGCATGGCCGATCCTGGCCCGATTATTCAAACCTTTTTCTCCCATGAGATTTTATGCCAGCGCTACCTGCTGGACGGCGTGATTGCGCTGGTGGATGCGGTACATGCCGATGAGCAGATGAACCAGTTCACCATCGCCCAGTCCCAGGTGGGCTACGCCGACCGTATTCTGCTGACTAAAACCGACGTCGCAGGCGAAGCAGAAAAACTGCGTGAACGTCTGGCACGCATCAACGCCCGTGCACCGGTCTACACCGTCACCCACGGCGACATCGACCTGGGTCTGCTGTTCAACACCAACGGTTTTATGCTGGAAGAAAACGTCGTCAGCACCAAACCGCGTTTCCATTTTATCGCGGACAAACAAAACGATATTTCGTCGATTGTGGTGGAACTGGATTACCCGGTAGATATCAGCGAAGTTTCCCGGGTGATGGAAAACCTGCTGCTGGAATCGGCGGATAAACTGCTGCGTTACAAAGGGATGCTGTGGATTGACGGCGAACCTAACCGCCTGCTGTTCCAGGGCGTCCAGCGCCTCTACAGCGCCGACTGGGACAGGCCATGGGGCGATGAAAAACCGCATAGCACGATGGTGTTTATCGGGATTCAGTTGCCGGAGGATGAGATTCGGGCGGCGTTTGCGGGACTCAAAAAGTAACCAGCCCTCCAACATCACAATACCTGAGACTTTATCACCCTCATATTCCTCCAGAATATGAGGGCTTTCGGGCTTAATTATCTCTGAACGTGCAACACTTCCTGCGACTCCTTATGCGCCTCCACATCCTGCTTCGTTAACCAGAGCGACTTACGGCCAAAATTTTCGTACATTTTCAGCTGATCTTCATAGTGCTTATCAACTGTTCCATCGGGAGCAATAAACCCACTCTGACCGGGTGCGACCACATCCCAGGCAAGCACAGGACGATCGCTTGTCGTTGGTGAGAAAACAATCATATCGTTTTCTGTTCCACGGTTTTGATACTCCGCCTGATGACGCGTTTCTTCCGCTGCGGCCTGCGGTACACCAAAGAAATTATTTGCCCGGAACGTTAAGGCCATTGCAGGTGTTTTCCAGTTACTCACATTATTGCCATAGCGTTTGGAAAGAGTCTCCCAGGTATCTTCCAGCGCAGCCAACACAACCTCCTGCTGTGGTTTCCCAGCAAACAGATCAACCGCCTGTGGGATTGGTGATTTGTCTCCCTGCACCGCCTCATACAAAATTTTTGCTCCAACACTTATATTCAGCGAACCAGTTGGGCCGTCCTGGGTTGTTTCGTAGCCACTGGCGCTGTACCACTTATCAAATGGCATAGGTACGGCAGCCACTACGGTACGCTTCAACATACTGGTCAGCCAAACGTTCAGGATGGCAGAGCCTGGCTGCTGCCAGGTTTTACCATCATCATTAAGCAAATTGATGCCATCCCAACGTGTTAATGTTTCTACCAACTGACGACGCGGATCGCTCTGTGTCAAACCAGATGTCGCTGCTTGCAGAGTAGGTAAAAAAAGCCTCAGGTTAAGATCCTGACGACTGGTTTGGCGAATAACATCCCATGCCTGATCAGCAGTTAAGCGTGGCTTTTGCTCAAGCAGTCGGTCGATCTCCGTAACGCGATCTGCACCACCCCACAAAAAGGCAAACAGATCTGAAGCGGGATAATCTTTTTGGGGAGAATTGTTCCAGTTAGCAATATATCCCGACTGGGGGTTATACACCTTAGGGTTCATTTCAAAAGGCAATAGCCCTTTCCAGTCCCATTTTCCCGTACCAGGAACGGGTAATCGCGGATCATGGCCTGATTGACGATCTGGATAAGCACCAGTATGAACATAACCAATATTGCCGTTTACATCAGCATAGTACCAGTTGATGGTCAGTGCTTGTTTCGCTGCCTGCTGTGTCCACTCCTGCCAATTTTTGGCCTTCATCTGATGAGTCCAGGCCAGCAAAGACGCCACCTCTTTACCATCCCATGCGCGGGATTTAGCGTAAGCCGTTTGTGTCGTCTGGTCAGTTTGGAGAATGTTGCCATGCACCGTACGCCAGACAGTAAAGGTCTCTGCCTGACCATTTTTCACCGTAATGGTTTCCTCACGGCTTAACATTTTCACCCACTTACCATTATGCAAGTAGTAGCCTGGTTTCTCTGCCGACAGCCGTTCAGCAAAAATATCGACATCATCGCCGAAACCTGCCGTTGATCCCCAGGAAATCACACCATTATGACCAAAAACCAGCCCAGGATAGGCAAATGGTGTATTGCCAGTGACATCATAACCAGCACCGTGCAGACCAATACCATAAGTATACGCAGGCGCATACCAGCCAAACTGCGGACCATTTACCATGATTGCTTTCGCATCCTGGGCTTTGCTTTTGCCGATCACCCACATATTGCTGGTCGTTGGATACCCCGCCAGACCATTGGCACCACCCTGTGCAAATTGTGCAGCAATAGTTTCCCGGTTCTTCCCTGCTGTTAACGCCAGCAGTGCGCCATCCGCCCCTTTTGCTGGTCGGTCAAGCATTGGTGCAGGTAAATCGTAGCGTGGCAACAGAGCTGCTGTTTGCGAGTTTTGCTGATTAAATTTAAGTGGGTAGTTACTCTCTTGTACGGCAATAGTGGTTGGCGCTGATGGGTTTACCAGCCATTTCAACTGATTAAATACCGCCATGCCTTGTGATACACCATATTTATCTTTTAAAGCCGTTAGCAGTGCCAGATTATCAATTTCGCTAGTGCTATCAGAGAAGCGGTTTGCCATGGTGCCCACAAATATCATCGCGACATCAAACGGTTCCCAGCGCTTAGGAGTAAAGCCAAATGTATTAAACTGTTTTGGTAAGAGCGTCTCTGGATTGGTATTTACCTTATCAATCCAGGCATTCATTCCATCAGCGTAGCCTTGCAGAATGGACATATCCTCTGGGGAAAGGGCAGCAATTTGCGCCCGGATAGCATCCGGCCAGTAGTTACGACGGATATCTTTATCAAATTTCACAAAATCTTTGCCAAGCACTTCCGCGACAGTCCCTTGAGTACTGCGACGTGCCATTTCCATCTGAAAAAGGCGATCTTGTGCTACTACATAGCCATAGCCATAAAATAGGTGCCATGTATCATTGGCATAAATATGCGGCATGCCGTATTCATCGCGAACAATCTTTATCTCACTTGACGACTGCTCAGCCAGTGCAGGTAAGCTCCAATAATACATCAGGGAAGCAGTAACACAGTTCACGATCATACGATTTCTATTTTTCATTGTATCCTCTGGCAGGTGTATAATTAGCGAATTGATACTAGCAACGAAGCTTCGGTTATCTATTTGCAGAGAATTGTTTCATTATGAACTGTGAGCGCGATAACTAATTTTTGATACAAAAATTTCATTAATGTGATCTAAAACGAATCGCTTTATTCACCGCTGATGATTTTGTTCTATTCCTTTTTGTGACAGATCCCCCGGACGCATAGATGATGACCCCCAGAGAGACAGCTCAGGTCATTATCTGTATGTAAATCAGAAAAATATGTTGTAAACGACTTTTATGGTTGGATTTTGTAGCAATTTTGAATGCAGACAGGCAGCATTTGCCAACACGCCGCCCATAGTTCACTCCACATCCTCCCTGCGTAACCCAATATCCCTCAACCGTTCATCACTCATCTGCTGTAACACTCGTCGGGTCTGCATTTGCCGCCGCCAACGCCTCACCGCATGCCAGAGTTGCACAAGTCTGATAAACGGCGTTTTGGCTTTGTTTTCGTGAAATTCCATCTGCTGCCTCCTCATCTTTCAGAGGCTTCATCATCCGCCTTCTGGCAGTTCACAATACAGATGCAAATATTAGTTTTATTTAACATACAGACAGGTTAAAACAGCATCTGCATCCGGTTTTTTAGCCTCATCTGTACCGGTTTTTCTTTCTGTATGGGCCAAATAAGGAATACAGCATGACGCGTTATCAACATCTGGCGACTCTACTTGCCGAGCGGATTGAGCAAGGGCTGTATCGTCACGGGGAGAAATTGCCGTCGGTGCGCAGCTTAAGTCAGGAGCACGGCGTCAGCATCAGCACCGTGCAACAGGCGTATCAGACGCTGGAAACGATGAGGCTCATCACTCCGCAGCCGCGTTCGGGTTATTTTGTCGCACAACGTAAAGCCCAGCCGCCTGTACCGCCGATGACGCGTCCGGTGCAGCGCCCGGTGGAAATTACCCAGTGGGATCAGGTGCTGGATATGCTGGAGGCGCATAGCGACAATTCCATTGTTCCGTTAAGCAAAAGCACGCCGGATGTCGAAACGCCCAGCCTGAAACCGCTGTGGCGTGAGCTAAGCCGGGTGGTGCAGCATAATCTGCAAACCGTTCTCGGTTATGACTTGTTAGCCGGTCAGCGAGTGTTGCGGGAGCAGATTGCCCGCCTGATGCTCGACAGCGGCTCGGTGGTCACCGCCGATGACATCATCATCACCAGCGGCTGCCATAACTCGATGTCGCTGGCGTTAATGGCGGTGTGTAAACCGGGCGATATTGTCGCGGTCGAATCTCCCTGTTATTACGGTTCGATGCAGATGCTGCGAGGCATGGGCGTGAAAGTGATTGAAATCCCAACCGATCCAGAAACTGGCATCAGCGTTGAAGCACTGGAACTGGCGCTGGAACAGTGGCCGATTAAAGGCATCATTCTGGTGCCAAACTGTAATAATCCGCTGGGATTTATTATGCCGGACGCACGCAAACGGGCCGTTCTCTCTCTCGCTCAGCGTCATGATATTGTGATTTTTGAAGATGATGTCTACGGCGAACTGGCAACGGAGTATCCGCGCCCGCGGACCATCCATTCATGGGATATCGACGGGCGAGTGTTGTTGTGCAGCTCGTTCAGTAAAAGTATTGCTCCAGGCCTGCGCGTGGGTTGGGTCGCACCGGGGCGTTATCACGATAAACTGATGCATATGAAATACGCCATCAGCAGCTTTAATGTGCCGTCCACGCAAATGGCGGCGGCAACGTTTGTGCTGGAAGGTCACTATCATCGCCATATCCGGCGGATGCGGCAGAGCTATCAGCGCAATTTGGCGCTTTATACCTGCTGGATACGGGAATATTTTCCCTGCGAAATCTGTATTACGCGCCCGAAAGGCGGATTTTTACTGTGGATAGAATTGCCTGAACAGGTCGATATGGTCTGCGTTGCGCGGCAGCTGTGCCGCATGAATATCCAGGTGGCAGCAGGCTCGATTTTCTCGGCTTCCGGCAAATACCGTAATTGTCTACGCATCAACTGCGCTTTGCCGCTCAGCGAAACCTATCGCGAAGCACTAAAGCAAATTGGCGAGGCCGTGTATCGGGCAATGGAATAAATTCGAATTAGTGGCGAAGCACCTGATTTCCTCTCACGAATCGCCTGTAACTCGTTGTATCTTTGCAGGGTCATCGCCACGTTCCAGCATGGCTTAGGCAAAGTGTGCTTCGTTCATACCGGATGCGGCGTGAACGCCTTATCCGGCCTACAAACCGCGCAAATTCAATAGATTGCAGAGGAAATGTAGGTCTGATAAGCGTAGCGCATCAGGCAGCTTTGCGTTTGTCATCCGTCTCTGATTAGTATTCGATCCATGGATCGCGCTTGATTTCAGGCAAGGGCTGCTCTAATGCCTGCATTTGCTCTGTCGAAAGTCCGGTAATCTTTTGTATCCATTCAGGATCGGCCCCATTCTGCAACAACAATCTAAGGAGGCGTTGTTCCCCTTCTTCTTTCCCCTTTTCCATCCCCAACAGCCATCCATCATTATAAATTCGCTCTGCAATCGTCATTATTCGCTCCCTGTGTTGTGGCATTCGACGGGTAAGTTCGCTGATAAACGCCTTAAAACGCGCTTCATCGCCAGTCAGTAAAATGTAATTTAACAGCGCAGTTATCTGGCTGTCATTAGCACACTCTGTAACCAGTAATACTACCAGTTGGTCAATAAGCCCCATCAGATCGCGCTGGCGAATATGCTTTTGGATCAACTCCAACAGGGCGACTCTGCGATGCTGCACAATCTCGTCGTCTGGCACGACAGTGACATCCACCAGCGGGAACGCTGCGCTATAAAGTTTCCGTGCGGTAGTCGGGGCGGCAAATTCGTCCAGCCAGCACAGGGACCAGGGGTAAGGACTACGGCTACCGTGATAAAACAGCATCGGGATAACCAGCGGTAGCGGCCGGCGTTTATCATGCTCGATATGGCGCTGCATCACCGCCATGGAATATCGCATCAGGCGAAACGCCATATGAATATCCTCGCGGCTCTGATGTTCAATCACTACGTAAATATAACCATCACCTTCACGGGTCTTTACCGACCACAGAATATCGGAGTGTAGCGCCCGCAATTTTTCATCGACAAAGCTGGCGGATTCCAGTTTTAAGCTGTCGAGATCGCACAGTTCACGTAAATCTTTAGGTAAGTGGATCTCCATAAAATCCCGCGCGGTGCCAGGGTGCGTGAGAAAGGACTTAAATAATGCGTCATGCGGCGTGCTGGTCGAGAAGTTTGTCATGGCGATCCGTCACCTGTAGATAAGATGGCCCGACTTTAGCGGCTAACAAAACCATTCTCACCCGGCAATTTCCCGTTCCCCGAGGCGCTTTCCAGGCTATTTTTATTCTTCTGCAAACGATACATTTTTTCGGAAACAGGCTCGCGTTTTACATTTCCTGTACCCGGCAGATATTCCCCTTTCCACCGCGCTCTTTTGATTAACCGCAAATTTTAATTACACTTAAGGTGTATATTTTCTATGCAACCCATCAATTAAAGAGGTGTAATGTGCTGATGACTATTTGTAATCGTTATACATTCTGACCTGGAGTCAGAAGGTATTTCTCTGTCTGTGTGTTCACAGGCAGTGTGGTTGATTACATGAAATTCAGTACATTTGTCCTTCTCGCCTGCCTTTCGTCATTACCGACGGTATTGAATTTCGTTTTCCCCGTTGGGGTTCTCCGGACAAGGAGTTGTTTGTTATGCCACGTTTTTTTGCCCGCCATGCCGCCACGCTGTTTTTCCCGATGGCGTTGATTTTGTATGACTTTGCCGCGTACCTGTCGACGGATCTGATCCAGCCGGGGATCATTAATGTGGTCCGTGATTTTAATGCCGATGTCAGTCTGGCCCCGGCAGCCGTCAGTCTCTATCTCGCGGGCGGTATGGCGTTACAGTGGCTGCTGGGGCCGCTTTCCGACAGGATTGGCCGCAGGCCGGTGCTGATTACCGGGGCGCTAATATTTACCCTTGCCTGCGCTGCGACAATGTTCACAACGTCTATGACACAGTTTCTTATCGCGCGTGCAATTCAGGGCACCAGTATCTGTTTTATTGCCACCGTTGGTTATGTCACGGTGCAGGAGGCGTTCGGCCAGACAAAAGGGATCAAGTTGATGGCGATTATCACCTCCATCGTACTGATTGCGCCGATTATTGGCCCGCTTTCCGGCGCAGCTCTGATGCACTTTGTGCACTGGAAAGTCCTTTTTGCCATCATTGCAGTTATGGGTTTTATCTCATTTGTTGGCTTACTGCTGGCGATGCCAGAGACGGTGAAGCGCGGCGCGGTTCCATTTAGCGCCAAAAGCGTCTTTCGCGATTTTCGTAATGTCTTTTGCAATCGGCTGTTCCTCTTTGGCGCAGCAACCATCTCTTTAAGCTATATCCCAATGATGAGTTGGGTGGCTGTCTCGCCGGTGATCCTGATCGACGCGGGCGGCTTAACAACTTCGCAGTTCGCCTGGACACAGGTTCCGGTGTTCGGCGCGGTGATTGTCGCGAATGCCATCGTGGCGCGTTTCGTTAAAGATCCGACCGAACCGCGCTTTATCTGGCGTGCTGTACCCATTCAACTGGTCGGCCTCGCGCTGTTGATTATCGGCAATCTGCTGTCACCGCACGTCTGGCTGTGGTCGGTGCTGGGCACCAGTTTGTATGCTTTCGGGATTGGTTTGATCTTCCCGACCTTATTCCGCTTTACGCTTTTTTCCAATAACTTACCGAAAGGGACCGTCTCCGCATCGCTGAATATGGTGATCCTGATGGTGATGTCGGTCTCGGTCGAAATCGGCCGCTGGCTGTGGTTTAACGGCGGTCGCTTGCCGTTTCATCTGTTAGCCGTCGTGGCGGGCGTTATCGTCGTTTTCACCCTGGCAGGATTGCTTAATCGCGTGCGCCAACATCAGGCTGCCGAGCTGGCGGAGGAGTGGTGATTTTTGCGCGATCCTGCCGTCAGGCTCTATTCTTAACGTTATGAATAAACTCATTGAACTCAGACGCGCCAAAATGTTGGCGCTCTCTTTACTGCTTATCGCCGCTGCTACCTTTGTCGTTACGCTGTTTTTGCCGCCCAATTTTTGGGTGAGCGGCGTGAAGGCGATTGCTGAAGCGGCGATGGTCGGCGCGCTGGCGGACTGGTTTGCGGTGGTGGCGCTGTTTCGCCGCGTGCCGATTCCGATCATTTCTCGTCATACGGCGATTATCCCGCGTAATAAAGACCGGATTGGCGAAAATCTCGGCCAGTTCGTGCAGGAAAAATTTCTCGATACCCAGTCGCTGGTGGCATTGATTCGACGCCACGAACCGGTGTTGTTGATTGGCAACTGGTTTAGTCAGCCAGAAAATGCCCGCCGCGTTGGTCAGCATCTGTTGCAGATCATGAGCGGTTTTCTTGAACTGACCGATGATGCGCGTATTCAGCGCCTGCTTAAGCGCGCGGTCCATCGGGCGATTGATAAGGTCGATCTTTCCGGCACCAGTGCGTTGATGCTGGAGAGTATGACCAAAAACGATCGTCATCAGGTGCTACTGGATACGCTGATCGCACAGTTGATCGCCCTTCTCCAGCGCGATAAATCGCGCAAGTTTATTGCCCAGCAGATTGTTCGCTGGCTGGAGAGTGAGCATCCACTGAAAGCCAAAATTCTCCCCACCGAATGGTTGGGCGAACATAGCGCGGAGTTGGTTTCTGACGCGGTGAATTCTTTGCTTGATGATATCAGCCGTGATCGTGCGCATCAGATCCGTCATGCGTTTGATCGCGCCACTTTTGCCCTGATCGACAAGTTGAAAAACGATCCGGAAATGGCAGCGCGAGCCGATGCCGTAAAAAGTTATCTGAAAGAAGATGAAGCTTTTAACCGCTATCTCAGTGAATTGTGGGGGGATTTACGGGAGTGGCTGAAAGCGGATATCAACAGTGAAGATTCTCGTGTGAAAGAACGTATCGCGCGGGCGGGTCAATGGTTTGGCGAAACGTTAATTGCCGATGATGCCTTGCGGGCGTCGTTAAATGGTCACCTGGAACAAGCCGCGCACCGCGTCGCGCCTGAGTTTTCCGCATTCCTGACGCGCCACATCAGCGATACAGTAAAAAGCTGGGATGCGCGGGATATGTCGCGGCAAATCGAGTTAAATATCGGCAAAGATCTGCAGTTTATCCGTGTCAACGGTACGCTGGTTGGCGGTTGTATTGGGCTAATTTTATATTTGTTGTCGCAGCTCCCGGCCTTGTTCCCCCTCAGCAATTTTTAGAAATCCATGAAAAACTAAGTGGCTAACCGCGAGAGAGATCAAATAAACCACACTAAAAGAATGGTAATAATGTGGCCTCTTTTCATTATCTCCCGTGGTACGGGGAAGGAAAATCATGTCACTTATCACCGATCTACCCGCCATTTTCGATCAGTTCTCTGAAGCTCGCCAGAAAGGCTTTCTCACCGTCATGGATCTCAAGGAGCGCGGCATTCCGCTGGTTGGCACTTACTGCACCTTTATGCCGCAAGAGATCCCGATGGCAGCCGGTGCGGTTGTGGTTTCGCTCTGTTCTACCTCTGATGAAACCATTGAAGAAGCGGAGAAAGATCTGCCGCGCAACCTCTGCCCGCTGATTAAAAGCAGCTACGGCTTTGGCAAAACCGATAAATGCCCCTACTTCTACTTTTCGGATCTGGTGGTCGGTGAAACCACCTGCGACGGCAAAAAGAAAATGTATGAATACATGGCGGAGTTTAAGCCCGTTCATGTGATGCAGTTGCCGAACAGCGTTAAGGACGATGCCTCGCGTGCGTTATGGAAAGCCGAGATGCTGCGCTTGCAAAAAACGGTAGAAGAACGTTTTGGGCACGAGATTAGCGAAGATGCTCTGCGCGATGCCATTGCGCTGAAAAACCGCGAACGTCGCGCACTGGCTAATTTTTATCATCTTGGGCAGTTAAATCCTCCGGCGCTTAGCGGCAGCGACATTCTGAAAGTGGTCTACGGCGCAACCTTCCGGTTCGATAAAGAGGCGTTGATCAATGAACTGGACGCGATGACAGCCCGCGTTCGTCAGCAGTGGGAAGAAGGCCAGCGGCTGGCCCTGCGTCCACGCATTTTAATCACCGGCTGCCCGATTGGCGGCGCAGCAGAAAAAGTGGTGCGCGCGATTGAAGAGAATGGCGGCTGGGTTGTCGGTTATGAAAACTGCACCGGGGCGAAAGCGACCGAGCAATGCGTGGCAGAAACGGGCGATGTCTACGACGCACTGGCGGATAAATATCTGGCGATTGGCTGCTCCTGTGTTTCGCCGAACGATCAGCGCCTGCAAATGCTCAGCCAGATGGTGGAAGAATATCAGGTCGATGGCGTAGTTGATGTGATTTTGCAGGCGTGCCATACCTACGCGGTGGAATCGCTGGCGATTAAACGTCATGTGCGTCAGCAGCACAACATTCCTTATATCGCTATTGAAACAGACTACTCCACCTCAGATGTCGGGCAGCTCAGTACCCGTGTCGCGGCCTTTATTGAGATGCTGTAAGGAGTGGCAGTGACATATTCGATTGGCATTGATTCTGGTTCTACCGCCACCAAAGGGATCTTACTGGCAGACGGCGTGATTACGCGCCGTTTCCTCGTTCCAACACCCTTTCGTCCGGCAACAGCAATTACTGAAGCCTGGGAAACTCTGCGCGAAGGGTTAGAGACAACGCCGTTTCTGACGCTCACCGGCTATGGACGGCAACTGGTGGATTTTGCCGATAAACAAGTGACGGAAATCTCCTGTCATGGGCTGGGCGCACGGTTTCTTGCGCCAGCAACGCGCGCGGTAATCGACATCGGTGGTCAGGACAGCAAAGTGATTCAGCTTGATGATGACGGTAACCTGTGCGATTTCCTGATGAATGACAAATGCGCGGCGGGCACCGGGCGTTTCCTGGAGGTGATCTCGCGCACGCTTGGCACCAGCGTCGAGCAACTCGACAGCATTACCGAAAATGTCACGCCGCACGCCATCACGAGTATGTGCACAGTGTTTGCCGAATCAGAAGTGATCAGCCTGCGCTCAGCGGGCGTCGCGCCAGAAGCGATTCTCGCCGGAGTGATTAACGCGATGGCGCGGAGGAGTGCCAATTTCATTGCTCGTCTCTCCTGTGAAGCGCCGATTCTGTTTACTGGTGGCGTTAGTCATTGCCAGACGTTTGCCCGGATGCTGGAATCTCATCTGGGAATGCCGGTAAATACCCATCCTGATGCGCAATTTGCTGGCGCAATTGGCGCGGCGGTAATTGGTCAACGAGTGAGGACACGCCGATGAAAGAGTTTTTATTTTTATTTCACTCCACGGTCGGCGTCATACAAACCCGCAAGGCGTTGCAGGCAGCGGGCATGACTTTTCGCGTCAGCGATATTCCCCGTGATTTACGCGGCGGCTGCGGGTTATGCATTTGGCTGACCTGTCCCCCCGGCGAGGAAATACAATGGGTGATCCCTGGGCTGACTGAGTCAATTTATTGTCAGCAGGATGGTGTCTGGCGCTGCATTGCACATTACCGGGTTTCTCCGCGTTAAGGATTCATTAAGGTCGCTACGTATACTTCTCGATATCTTATTGATTTGCCTTAAAGGGATTACCGTGACAAAAAGTATTTCGTTAAGTAAACGCATCTCCGTTATTGTGATTCTTTTTGCCATTGTGGCAGTGTGTACTTTCTTCGTGCAATCTTGCGCCCGTAAAAGCAATCATGCAGCATCATTTCAGAATTACCACGCCACCATTGACGGCAAAGAAATTGCAGGCATAACGAATAATATCTCTTCGCTGACCTGGTCGGCACAAAGCAATACTCTTTTTAGCACTATCAACAAACCTGCCGCCATTGTTGAAATGACCACCAATGGTGATTTTATCCGCACAATTCCTCTGGATTTTGTTAAGGATCTCGAGACGATCGAATACATTGGCGATAATCAGTTTGTCATTAGCGATGAGCGCGATTACGCCATTTATGTGATTTCACTGACCCCAAACTCGGAAGTAAAAATCCTCAAAAAAATAAAAATCCCGCTGCAAGACTCCCCAACCAATTGCGGTTTTGAAGGGTTGGCTTATTCTCGCCAGGATCACACTTTCTGGTTTTTTAAAGAGAAAAATCCGATTGAGGTCTACAAAGTTAACGGGCTGTTAAGTAGCAATGAATTACACATCAGCAAAGACGAGGCACTACAACGGCAATTTACTTTAGATGATGTGTCCGGCGCAGAATTTAACCAGCAAAAAAATACGCTTCTGGTGCTGTCTCATGAATCTCGCGCACTCCAGGAAGTAACCCTGGTTGGCGAGGTTATCGGTGAAATATCACTAACCAAAGGTAGTCGAGGTTTGTCGCATAACATCAAACAGGCCGAAGGGATTGCGATGGATGCCTCTGGTAATATTTATATCGTTAGCGAACCAAATCGTTTTTATCGCTTTACCCCTAAATCATCGCATTAACAGGCTGGCATATTTCACCTTTTTGTTATTAACTTGTTAACAACAAAAATGACATACAAGGTTAAACATGCCTTCGTCCTCGCATCCCGTAGAACGCTTTTCTTTCAGCACCGCGCTTTTCGGGATGCTGGTTCTGACCCTAGGTATGGGATTAGGTCGCTTCCTTTATACGCCTATGTTGCCCGTCATGATGGCGGAAGGGGCGTTTTCATTTAGCCAGCTCTCGTGGATTGCCAGCGGCAACTATGCGGGGTATCTGGCTGGCAGTCTGCTATTTTCGTTTGGCGCATTTCACCAGCCGTCGCGCCTACGCCCATTTCTGTTGGTTTCTGCCCTGGCGAGCGGGTTGTTGATCCTCGCAATGGCATGGTTGCCGCCATTTATTCTGGTGTTATTGATTCGCTTCCTGGCGGGTGTCGCCAGCGCCGGTATGCTGATTTTTGGTTCGACGCTGATTATGCAGCACACGCGCCATCCTTTTGTGCTGGCAGCTTTGTTTTCTGGCGTTGGCATTGGCATTGCACTGGGCAACGAATATGTTCTGGCAGGCCTGCATTTTGCCTTATCCTCGCAAACGTTATGGCAAGGCGCCGGGGCGCTTTCTGGCATGATGCTGATTGCACTTACGCTTTTAATGCCCTCGAAAAAACACGCCATCGCACCAATGCCATTGGCAAAAACGGAGCAACAGATAATGAGCTGGTGGTTACTGGCTATTCTGTACGGCCTTGCGGGATTTGGTTATATCATCGTCGCGACTTACCTGCCGCTCATGGCGAAAGATGCAGGCTCACCATTGTTAACCGCCCATCTCTGGACGTTAGTCGGCTTATCAATTGTGCCAGGCTGCTTTGGCTGGCTATGGGCAGCAAAACGTTGGGGGGCTTTGCCTTGCCTGACGGCGAATTTGCTGGTGCAGGCTATCAGTGTGCTGCTTACTCTCGCCAGCGACTCTCCTCTCTTGCTTATCATTAGTAGTATCGGTTTTGGCGGTACCTTTATGGGCACGACATCTCTGGTGATGACTATCGCCCGCCAACTGAGCGTTCCGGGAAATCTCAATCTTTTAGGCTTTGTGACGCTCATTTACGGCATTGGACAAATCCTCGGCCCGGCGCTGACCAGTATGCTCGGCAATGGAACATCGGCGCTTGCCGGCGCCACTCTCTGCGGCGCGGCGGCGTTGTTTATTGCTGCGCTTATCAGCACAGTACAATTATTTAAGCTGCAAGTGGTCACTTCATGAGGAGTGTTTCCCTTACCACTCAAGAAACTCAACAGCAACCGTTGATGTCAGCCAGACCCCGTTTTCCGCTTGCCAGAAAGGGATGCCTCGTTTCGCCATTTCCTGTGCTTTGACGGTTAAGATAACCGGCGATCCGTGTCTTGCTCCCACTTTGCGTGCCGTTGCTTCATCAGCAGAGAGATGTACGTAATGACGCTCCCCTGCAATCAGCCCCTGTTTTTTTATCTCGTCAAGGAAACGGCTTGCCGTACCGTGGTAGAGAAACTGTGGCGGTGTTTTTTCGGCAAAGGAAATGGCGACCTGCGAAGTCGAATGCCCCTGAACCGCGCGGATGCACCTACCATCACTGGAATAACTAAAACGTTTTTTATCACTGGTAGCGACCACGGTATCCAGCAATGCACGGGTTAACCGCTTGCCCGCTTTTTGGGCACAAAGTATGAGCTTATCGATATCCGCCCATCCTTCACGGTCCAGTACGATACCTATCGCCTCCGGTTTGTGTCGGAGGACAAAACTTAAAAACTTGCTCGTATCCGCCAGCTCTTTTTCGTTGTACTTTGCCATCTCGTTTTCGTCCCTGGATTTTCTGTTTTTATTTACTGATGTCATTGTCACTGGGTTTATGAATTTTCTGCAACTCAATCCTGCGCAGAGCCTTTTCCACACAGCATAATTTTTCCGCTATGCAAAAAACGCATAGCCAGAAACATACTTGCATTTTCCCCATACCCACATGGCTGATAAGGTTTTTCAGCTCCAGGAATTTTCCTGGCTCAAGCAACACACAAACACAAAAAAACAATGGGGATTGTTATGACACAACAAGGGGATGCTGTAGCCGGGGAGCTGGCGACAGAAAAAGTGGGCATTAAAGGGTATCTGGCTTTTTTTCTCACCATAATCTTTTTTTCCGGTGTTTTTTCCGGAACAGACAGCTGGTGGCGCGTTTTTGATTTTTCCGTTCTGAACGGATCGTTTGGGCAACTGCCTGGTGCGAACGGAGCCACCACCTCATTTCGCGGGGCGGGTGGCGCGGGGGCTAAAGATGGCTTTCTCTTTGCGCTGGAGCTGGCACCGTCAGTCATTCTCTCTCTGGGGATTATTTCAATTACCGATGGTCTTGGTGGATTACGCGCCGCGCAGCAGTTAATGACACCTGTGCTAAAACCGTTGTTGGGCATTCCAGGGATCTGCTCGCTGGCGCTGATCGCTAACCTGCAAAACACGGATGCCGCCGCCGGTATGACCAAAGAGCTGGCGCAGGAAGGGGAAATTACCGAACGCGATAAAGTGATTTTCGCCGCATATCAAACCAGCGGTAGCGCCATCATCACCAACTACTTCTCTTCCGGCGTCGCGGTGTTTGCCTTTCTGGGCACGTCCGTAATCGTACCTTTAGCCGTCATCCTGGTGTTTAAATTTGTCGGAGCCAACATTTTGCGCGTCTGGCTTAACTTCGAAGAACGTCGCAACCCAACGCAAGGAGCGCAAGCATGACAACTCAGGTCCGCAAAAATGTCATGGATATGTTTATCGATGGTGCGCGCCGTGGCTTTACTATCGCCACGACCAACCTGCTGCCAAACGTGGTGATGGCGTTTGTCATCATTCAGGCGCTGAAAATTACCGGCCTGCTCGACTGGGTGGGGCATATCTGTGAACCCGTAATGGCGCTGTGGGGATTACCCGGTGAAGCGGCAACCGTCCTTTTAGCCGCATTAATGAGTATGGGCGGCGCAGTCGGTGTTGCCGCCAGTCTGGCGACCGCCGGCGCATTAACCGGTCACGATGTCACCGTTTTACTGCCCGCGATGTATTTAATGGGCAACCCGGTGCAAAATGTCGGTCGCTGCCTGGGGACAGCCGAAGTGAATGCCAAATATTACCCGCATATCATTACGGTCTGCGTGATTAACGCATTGCTGTCGATCTGGGTTATGCAGCTTATTGTTTAACAAGGAGTTACCATGATTGATTATACCGCAGCCGGTTTTACCCTGCTGCAGGGAGCGCATTTGTATGCGCCGGAAGATCGGGGAATTTGCGATGTCCTCGTCGCTAACGGCAAAATTATCGCCGTTGCCAGCAATATCCCTTCTGACATTGTACCGGACTGCACGGTTGTCGATCTCAGCGGGCAGATCCTCTGTCCTGGTTTTATTGATCAACACGTCCATTTGATTGGTGGTGGCGGCGAAGCAGGTCCCACGACGCGCACGCCAGAAGTGGCGCTAAGTCGCCTGACGGAAGCGGGCGTCACGTCAGTGGTTGGTCTGCTGGGCACCGACTCTATCTCTCGCCACCCGGAATCCCTGCTCGCCAAGACCCGTGCGCTCAATGAAGAAGGCATCAGCGCCTGGATGCTGACCGGCGCTTATCATGTCCCTTCCCGCACCATTACAGGTTCCGTGGAAAAAGACGTGGCGATTATCGATCGTGTGATTGGCGTGAAATGCGCCATCTCTGATCACCGTTCTGCCGCACCGGACGTTTATCACCTGGCTAATATGGCGGCGGAATCCCGCGTTGGCGGTTTGCTCGGCGGTAAACCTGGCGTCACCGTGTTCCACATGGGCGACAGCAAAAAGGCGTTACAGCCTGTCTATGACCTGCTGGAAAACTGCGATGTGCCGATCAGCAAGTTGCTGCCGACCCACGTTAACCGCAACGTTCCGTTGTTTGAGCAGGCGCTGGAGTTCGCGCGCAAAGGCGGCACTATCGATATCACCAGCAGCATTGACGAACCGGTCGCCCCTGCCGAAGGTATTGCCCGCGCCGTTCAGGCGGGTATTCCGCTGGCACGCGTCACCCTCAGCTCCGACGGCAACGGTAGCCAGCCGTTCTTCGATGACGAAGGGAATTTAACCCATATCGGTGTTGCCGGTTTTGAAACGTTGCTGGAAACCGTGCAGGTGCTGGTCAAAGACTATGATTTCAGTATCAGCGATGCCCTGCGCCCGCTCACCAGTAGCGTAGCCGGTTTCCTTAACCTGACCGGGAAAGGCGAAATTCTGCCAGGCAATGATGCTGACTTGCTGGTCATGACGCCAGAACTGCGCATTGAGCAGGTATACGCTCGCGGCAAACTGATGGTCAAAGACGGCAAAGCCTGCGTGAAAGGAACGTTTGAAACGGCTTAAACGGTTGTCAGCCGCCCGAATGGACGTAGAATGCCCGCAAGGGCGGCTGACAGAGTAAAACGTAATGGATGACTGTGGTGCGATTTTGCATAATATTGAAACCAAATGGCTTTATGATTTTCTGACCCTGGAAAAATGCCGCAATTTTTCCCAGGCGGCAGTCAGTCGCAACGTCTCGCAACCGGCATTCAGCCGCCGCATCCGTGCGCTGGAACAGGCGATTGGTGTTGAATTGTTTAACCGCCAGGTAACGCCGCTGCAACTCTCAGAACAAGGGAAAATCTTCCATTCGCAGATCCGCCATCTGTTGCAACAGTTAGAGAGCAATCTGGCAGAGCTGCGTGGCGGCAGCGATTACGCGCAACGAAAAATCAAGATAGCCGCTGCACACTCTCTTTCCCTCGGGCTGTTACCGTCCATTATCAGCCAGATGCCGCCGCTCTTTACCTGGGCAATTGAAGCTATTGATGTCGATGAAGCGGTCGATAAACTGCGTGAAGGGCAAAGTGACTGTATTTTTTCCTTTCACGACGAAGATTTGCTGGAAGCGCCGTTTGACCACATTCGCTTATTTGAATCTCAATTGTTCCCTGTCTGCGCCAGTGACGAACACGGAGAAGCACTTTTTAACCTCGCGCAGCCACACTTTCCGTTACTGAATTACAGCCGCAACTCCTACATGGGGCGATTGATTAATCGCACCCTGACGCGCCACAGTGAGTTAAGTTTCAGCACCTTTTTTGTCTCTTCGATGAGCGAGCTTTTAAAGCAGGTTGCCCTCGACGGCTGTGGGATTGCCTGGCTGCCGGAGTACGCCATCCAACAAGAAATTCGCAGCGGGAAGCTCGTTGTACTGAATCGGGACGAACTGGTGATCCCGATTCAGGCCTATGCATACCGAATGAATACCCGCATGAATCCAGTTGCCGAACGCTTCTGGCGTGAACTGCGCGAGCTGGAGATTGTGCTTAGCTGACATTCTCCAGCATCGCACTACACCAACCGCCATTATCCCAGACCAGATCAAACGTTAGCGGTTCACCGTCGTGGTACAGCATTATCTCAAGGCTGATCGCCAGAGTGTGGCAGTACGCTTCTTTAAAATTAACCTGCAACGCCGCAATCCGTGGCTCATGAAATAACAGTGCAGAACGCAGCTGACGGCAATACCAGCTCTGGAGATGTTTGTCGCTCTGGTTATGCACTTGCCACTCTGGCATGCCTGAAACAAGTAATGACGGTAATGCCGAATGAGGAGAATTAAAAAGAGTGAGGATATCGCTGCATACCGATTTACGCAGCAATGACGTTTTATTGCCTGAAATTTCAGGTAAAACAGCCTGAAGTGATTGGCGCATCATTTTGCGCACTCCTGACGTTTAGCAACATATGCGGCTTGCCCTGAACACCGGGCACCACTGTATTGATGCTCATTTTCCATAGCCATTCCCTTTTGTTCATTACATCCATGTCAGTCTGAGACAGGCCTGAATCCTGTCAGCAAAGTATAAAACCTTACTTGCCTATGAATATCTACTGACTTTTCAGGAAAAAAGTCATGATTTGATAAAAATCATCAAACTCAAAAAAAAACCGCTAGTATATTCTGAATATTCCGAATAGTTATGTAGATGAAAATACTTGTCACCGCCGCTACTTAATTCCGATGGGAAATTATTTATTTCCGCATAATCAGCCATGTATTATTTGAAACAATTAGTTTGTAAATAATATAAATTGATAACATATCAAATACATCAAAAATACCATTCACAGGCATTATTAATATAGACATCAATATAGCAACATCAAATTCCAATTAGTAATAAGATATGCTTTTTAATTGCATGAAAATAATTTCAAATGAGCGTTTTTTGATACTTTAGAGTGTTTCCTACCCTTTAATATCACCGTGTAGAGTTGATATCACTACAACAGAAACATGCATGTCATTTGTTTACTTCTCTTTTTACTACAGAAAAATTTATCTATTTTTCTAAACATCAGTGAAATACTCCTAAAAGGTAACTATTATGTCTATGCCATTAAGCAATGCCCTTCAGAGTCAAATTATTACAGATAATCACTTCCTTCATCACCCAAAAGTCGACAATGAGTTAACACGTAAATATGAACGAGCTCGCCTGGATACGGAAAATATCTATCTTCTGCCTCTTGCTCGTGGCAATAACCATAATTACGATGGAAAAAGCGTTGTCGAAATTAGAAAACTTGATATTAGTAAAGAGTCCTGGCCATTTAATTATGTGACAGAAGCATGCAGAGAATCCGATGGTATTACAACAACAGGACGTATGCTCTATCGAAACTTGAAAATCACCTCAGCTTTAGACGAAATATATGGTGGTATATGTAAAAAGGCGCATGCTGCTACAGAATTAGCAGAAGGTTTACGGCTAAATTTATTTATGAAGAGCCCTTTCGATCCTGTTGAGGACTATACAGTTCATGAAATAACATTAGGCCCTGGTTGCAATGTTCCAGGTTACGCCGGAACCACGATAGGATATATTTCAACCCTTCCAGTTTCTCAGGCAAAAAGATGGACCAATGAGCAGCCAAGAATTGATATCTATATTGATCAGATAATAACTGTCTCAGGGGTAGCAAATTCTTCCGGATTCGCCCTTGCCGCATTATTTAATGCTAATATTGGAATGGGAAATGACCCAATAATTGGTATAGAAGCCTATCCCGGTACCGCGGAGATCCATGCAAAAATGGGATATAACGTTATCCCCGGTGATGAAGATGCGCCACTCAAACGCATGACTCTGCAACCGTCATCTCTTCCAGAACTGTTTGAATTAAAAAATGGTGAATGGAATTATATTGGTAAATAGCCACTGAGAAGAATGAGTACTAATATTCAGGTTATACAGATATTTAAACAATACCCTGCAATTTACAAAGTAATACTCATTGCGACTTCTTAATTTAAGAAAGCGCAAGGAACGTTTACCCTTGCGCTTATTATAATAAGTCAGGCGTCGACTTTATCCAGCGGCCATGAATCAAACAGATAGCCGTCAAAATAAATATCGTCAACGTTCGAGAATTCCAGCAGACGTTGCTTAACGTTTTCCAGATGCTGCCACATTGCCAGCTTCGCCGCTCGGGCATCTTTTTTGATTAACGCGGCGAGGATCTGTTTGTGATCGCCCAACCACTCTTTGCGATACAGGCTGTCATCCAGATGGCTGTGCAACTGGATCCACATTGGGTTGTTTTCCCGCCACTGCCAGGACTGACGGAACAGCTCCACCAGCATGCTGTTATGCGTTGCTTCGGCAATAGCGAGATGGAACTGCATGTCACCGCTTTCGCTGCTGCCCGGCGCACTGGAAGCCAGTTCACGCTCTTCCAGTTGCAATGCCTGACGCATTTTGACGATATCTTCGCGGGTAGCCTGCAGGGCGGCAAACTCGGCGATGTTACTTTCCAGTAACTGACGCGCCTGTAACAGCTCAAAAGGACCCGCATCATTGCAGACGTTGGCATCCGGACTGTCTGTGTTGTGGCTGCCTGAGCTATCAAGAACATAGATACCGGCACCCCGGCGCACTTCCACCAGCCCTTTGATCTCCAGCATGATCAGCGCTTCACGTACCACCGTCCGCGTGACATCAAGCATTTCTGCAATTTCACGCTCCGGCGGCAGCCGTTCGCCAGGGTTGTACGGCGTCTTTATGATCAGATCGCGGATCATCGCCCCGACTTCCTGGTAAGGTCTTTGCGCAGAGGTGGCAGATTTCATGGTGTTGTGTCCGTTAGGTGCGGTTAATCAAATTTTTGCCGGATGCGGCGTGAACGCCTTATCCGGCCTACAACGGGCAATTTTACGGCCCCCGTTAATCTCAAACTATACCATTAGCACTGGAAGTTGGCACGTACAGGTGGGCAAAAAAACGAAAACTGGTCAACCAAATATCAGTTTGATTGACCAGTAAGTCTGTAGGGTAATCAGTTAGTTACAGCGCAGCCACACACTCGCGCGCACCGCGTTCGCACAGCTGCTGATATGCCGCCGTCACTGCGCCAACAAAGTCGGCATTCTGCGGCAGATCATCGGCAAAAATACCGCTCAGGCCCAGCAGCGCTTTCACGCGGTCTGCGCCCTGATACTGCGCGTTAATCTTCTGGAACTCGGCCAGCATCGGGTCGACCACGTCAATGGCATTACCCTGCTCATCCACGCCCTGGGTGTAACGCATCCAGCCAGCCACGCCCAGCGCCAGGTGACGCCAGCTACCGCCGTTTTGCAGGTGCAGACGCACCGGATCCAGCAGACGCTGCGGTAACTTCTGGCTGCCGTCCATTGCAATCTGCCAGGTACGGTGACGCAGAGATGGGTTGCTGAAACGCTCGATCAGCAGCGTCGCATAGGCGTTCAGGTCCGTACCTTCCGGCATCGACAGCGTTGGCGCTTGTTCCTGCATCATCAGGGCAAAGGCCGCTTTGCGATAATCCGGGTTAGTCATGGTGTCGGCAATAGTTTCATAGCCGCCGAGGTAACCGAGGTACGCCAGGAAAGAGTGGCTGCCGTTCAGCATACGCAGCTTCATCATTTCGAACGGCACAACGTCTGCAACGAACTGTGCGCCCACTTTATCCCAGTCCGGGCGACCATTAACGAAGTTATCTTCAATCACCCACTGACGGAACGGTTCGCAGGCAATGGCGCACGGGTCGTAAACACCCAGCTGGTCAGCAATTTCCTGTAAGGTTTCTGGCGTCGCCGCCGGAACGATGCGGTCAACCATGGTGCATGGGAAGGTGACGTTCTCTTCAATCCATGCCGCCAGCTGCGGATCGCGTGCCTGAGCCAGTCCCAGTACCGCGACCTTCGCCACATGACCGTTTTCACGCACGTTATCGCAGGACATCACCGTAAACGCTTTCAACCCTTTTTCACGACGCAGACGCAAGGCTTCGACGATGTAACCAATCGCGGACTTCGGCGCAGTCGGGTTTTCCAGATCGTGCTTGATCAGTGGGTTATTGAGATCCAGTTGACCGCTTGCCGCATCAGCGCAGTAGCCTTTTTCCGTGACCGTTAGAGAGACAATCGCCGTTTGCGGACGCGCCATCGCGTTGAGAATACCTTCGCAGCCATCGATTTCCGGATGCAGCGCTTCTTTCATCGAACCGATAATTTTCAGCTCGGTGCTCTCTGCGCCTTTTTCCGCTACGGTGTACAGCAGTTGCTGTTTTTTCAGGTTTTCGATCAGCACGCGGTCGTTGCCTGGCATCAGGTTAACTTCGCAGATGCCCCAGTCGCTGTCGGTGCTTTCCAGCAGATGATGGGTATACAGCGCCTGGTGCGCGCGGTGAAACGCCCCGCAACCGAGATGCACAATGCGTGATTCCAGACGAGAATGATCCCATGACGGGCGGGCAACCGGCAGATTGCTGTCAACAATAGTAGTCATCGTAAACTCCAGAATCCGTCTTCAAAGAGTGACGGCAAGGAAGAAGGAACCGGCACGGCGCGCAGCCATGCCGGTGGATATTAACGGCTAAAGAAAGCGCGCTGGATCGCCAGTTCGACACCGCGAACTTCGGCCAGGCCTTTCAGACGACCAATTGCGGAGTAACCTGGGTTGGTTTTCTTCTTCAGGTCGTCCAGCATCTGATGACCGTGGTCCGGACGCATCGGGATCAGGTCTTCTTTGCCTTCCGCTTTACGACGGTGTTCTTCTTCAACAATCGCTTTCACCACTTCGTACATATCAACGTCACCGTTCAGGTGCGCCGCTTCGTGGAAGGTTTTCGGGTTATCTTCACGCATGGTGGAGCGCAGATGGGTGAAGTAAATACGCGGACCGAACTGCTTGATCATATCAACCAGATCGTTGTCAGCACGCACGCCGTAGGAACCGGTGCACATGGTAAAACCGTTTGCCATGCTGTTTACGGTATCAACCATCCACTGCATATCTTCAATGGTGGAAACAATGCGCGGCAGGCCGAGGATCGGGCGCGGCGGATCGTCCGGGTGAACAGCCATACGCACGCCAACTTCTTCGGCAACCGGAATAATCGCTTTCAGGAAGACGGCAAAGTTTTCGCGCAGTTTGGCTTTGTCGATATCTTTGTACAGCTCCAGGTGCTTACGGAACTGGTCGAGGGTGTACCCTTCTTCCGCGCCCGGCAGACCAGCGATGATGTTACGGGTCAGACGCGCTTTGTCTTCGTCGCTCATAGTGGCGAAGCGTTCAGCTGCCTGAGCAATTTCTTCTTCGGTGTAATCCGCTTCCGCGCCTGGACGTTTCAGGATATGCATTTCGAATGCAGCGAATTCGATCTGGTCGAAGCGCAGAGCTTTGGAGCCGTCTGGCAGCACGTATTCGAGGTCAGTACGGGTCCAGTCGAGCACCGGCATGAAGTTGTAGCACACGGTGCGAATGCCACACTGCGCCAGGTTGCGCAGAGTCTGCTGATAGTTAGCGATCCACTGCTCATAGTTGCCAGTGTGGGTTTTGATATCTTCGTGAATTGGTACGCTTTCTACGACAGACCACACCAGGCCTGCGTCTTCAACGATCGCCTTGCGTTTGAGGATCTCTTCTACGGACCATACTTCGCCGTTCGGGATATGGTGCAGCGCGGTAACCACGCCAGTTGCGCCCGCCTGACGGACATCAGCTAAAGAAACCGGATCGTTTGGGCCGTACCAGCGCCAGGTCTGTTCCATGATTTTTCCTCTTTCACATAGTGGGTTCCACAGCAAAGAGACGCGGAACCCTGGAGTTGTTTAGGTATCCGGATGAACAACCAGACCGCAGCCGTGGCGTTGCATCGGATGAGATGGCGTATAAGTTCTACCTTTTGGTAAGACATGTCAACCCGAATTCTGAAATTGGTTAACCACATCACAAGAATTTCACTCTCCTGGTTGTTGCTGCAAATTGCAGCAAAAGGTTATCGATGGTTATTGATCAGAGGATGTGACATTCATCGCAACAATGGTTGACCAATTTACATAACATGTCGCCCAAAATAACAACGGTTCAACCAGGTAAGGTAAAACGTTATGCATGTGCTTAACATTCTCTGGGTAGTATTCGGTATCGGCCTGATGCTGGTACTGAATTTGAAGTTCAAAATCAATTCAATGGTGGCTTTGTTGGTGGCGGCGCTGTCCGTCGGGATGCTGGCGGGCATGGATTTGATGTCGCTGCTGCACACTATGAAAGCGGGCTTCGGCAACACGCTGGGGGAACTGGCTATCATCGTGGTGTTCGGTGCGGTCATCGGTAAATTGATGGTCGACTCCGGCGCGGCTCACCAGATAGCGCATACGCTGCTGGCGCGTCTCGGTCTGCGCTATGTACAGCTGTCGGTGATTATCATCGGCTTGATTTTTGGTCTGGCGATGTTCTATGAAGTGGCCTTTATCATGTTAGCGCCGCTGGTTATTGTTATTGCCGCCGAAGCTAAAATTCCGTTCCTGAAACTGGCGATCCCGGCAGTAGCAGCTGCCACTACCGCACATTCACTGTTCCCACCGCAGCCGGGTCCGGTGGCGCTGGTGAATGCTTATGGCGCGGATATGGGGATGGTTTATATCTATGGCGTACTGGTGACGATCCCAAGTGTAATCTGCGCAGGTCTGATCCTGCCGAAGTTCCTCGGCAATCTTGAGCGCCCAACGCCATCATTCCTGAAAGCAGATCAACCGGTAGATATGAATAATCTGCCCTCTTTCGGCGTTTCGATTCTGGTGCCGCTGATCCCGGCGATCATTATGATCTCTACCACCATCGCCAATATCTGGCTGGTAAAAGATACCCCTGCCTGGGAAGTGGTTAACTTTATCGGTTCCTCGCCGATTGCAATGTTTATTGCGATGGTGGTTGCATTCGTACTCTTTGGCACCGCACGTGGTCATGACATGCAGTGGGTGATGAACGCTTTTGAAAGCGCGGTGAAGAGTATTGCAATGGTGATTCTGATCATCGGTGCGGGTGGCGTGCTGAAGCAGACTATCATCGACACCGGCATTGGCGACACCATCGGCATGTTGATGTCCCACGGCAATATCTCGCCCTACATCATGGCATGGCTGATCACTGTGCTAATTCGTCTGGCGACGGGTCAGGGTGTCGTTTCGGCGATGACCGCCGCCGGGATTATAAGTGCTGCAATCCTAGATCCAGCAACTGGTCAGCTGGTTGGCGTGAATCCGGCGCTGCTGGTACTGGCGACGGCTGCGGGTTCCAACACCCTCACCCACATTAACGATGCATCTTTCTGGTTGTTCAAAGGTTACTTTGACCTGTCAGTAAAAGACACGTTGAAAACCTGGGGTCTGCTGGAGCTGGTCAACTCCGTGGTTGGGCTGATTATTGTGCTGATTATTAGCATGGTAGCGTAAAAGGACACCAGAGCCTGCCAATGGCAGGCTCTGACTGATGACAAACTCTAAAAATGTGCCCAGACAGTCCTCTCGCCCCTCTGGGGAGAGGGTTAGGGTGAGGGGAAAAGACCAGCAAAGTGCGCTTTGTTTATGCCAGATGCGACGCTAACGCGTCTTATCTGGCCTACAAAGGGCTAACGTGCAGGTTTTTAGCTTCGGGTAATATTGCGTACCTGCATTAGCAATGCCCTGTGATTTCTTTATTGATAAACAAAAGTCACGCCAATAATCGATTGCACATTCCCTGCAGTCACCTGCCCTCCGGTACGTGCGTAATTTGCCGTTAATCCCAGACTTACCGCCGAAGTCCCTACTGCTCCTAACGATACCGTGTTATTCGCTGGAATAATCGTACCGTTGCGCGTCAACTGTACGCCGACGCCCTGCGCTGGTGAAAACGACGCGGTATTGGTGAAAATCGGGTGATGCTGCCAACTTACTGATTTAGTGTATGATGGTGTTTTTGAGGTGCTCCAGTGGCTTCTGTTTCTATCAGCTGTCCCTCCTGTTCAGCTACTGACGGGGTGGTGCGTAACGGCAAAAGCAC